>CAVLAV010000015.1:0-15443 GCA_963660735.1 bacterium | reverse complement strand
TTGGAATAAAGTACGGAGTATATACCGCGTACTTTTTCAGGGGGATCGCCACGCTGACGCTCGCGATGACACGGAAATTTTATTACAGTTTTTGTAAGGTCTTGACACAAGTCTAACGACGCAGAAATAAAAAAGGAGCGGGTGAACGAATGAAGAAAATAACGGCTTTGGCGGCAGTAATTTTGTGCGCTTTCGCGTTCGTATTCGGCGCGGCGAAAACCGTTAAGGCGGACGAGTCGGAAAACGAAAATATCGTAAATACCGAAATTTTCCTGCCGACCACTTACCTGCAATATTATAAACTCGAAAATCCTTATGCGATATGCCGTCAGGCGTACAAGGGTAAGGAATTAGTGGCTATTTCGCATAAGGGCGCGATAGTCGTTTATTACGACGAAAAATTTTATAAACGCGATATATCCGAACTTTCGTCCGAACAGGGCGTGCCGTCGCTCCAACTGTATAAGGAAGAATATCTGCTTTTTTCGGCGCAGTCCAAGTTGTATTCTATCTTCGTGGGCGACCTCGAAAGCGGCGAAGAACTTTCGTATAAAACCGTAAAATGCGGCGACGAAACCGTCAGCGCAAACGATTTTTCGGTGTGCGGCGATAAAGTTGCCGTAATTACGAGCAACACGCTCGATTTTTACGAGATTAAAGCCGACCAGAGCGGCATTGCGCTCGTCAAGCAGGACGACTTTTTGAATATGAACGGCTTGACTTCGGTGCTTTTGTCCAAAAACGGCTCGACTTACTACGCCAAAGACGACGACAATATCTACGTTTACGACGGCGGAAATCCTCAGAAACTCGTATCGGCAACGGTCGTTCGTTCGATAGCCGAAAGCGGCGATATAGACGATAAAACTTTGTATTATTCTTGCCTTGGCGGCGTGTATTCGGTCGATTTAACCGCCGAACAAAAAGAGAGCGTACCTATAAAAGAGGTTTCGCCCAAAAACGATCCCGACAAGGATTTAGGCAAACTTTGGGATCCGCAGGGTATATGTCTTACGGGCAAAGGTCTTTGGATTGTGGACGGCGAAATTTGCGCCGTTCAGGAAATCGACCTTTCCACGGGCGAGTTTACCGATTTTGCGATAACGACCAACTCGCGCGCGGTCAACCGTCTGTCTTTAAACGCTAAGGGCATAACCGTAGACGGCGGCAATATCTACGCGCTTGACGAAAACCGCATCGTCGTGGTGGAAAACGCCTACGGCGACAAAGACGCGCGCTCTTATCGCAGGATAAATTTAGACGTTTTCCCCGATAAATTCGCCGTCGGCAACGGTTTCGTTACTTATTCGTCGGGTAGAAAGGTCTATCTCGGCAAAATTCCTCAACCCGAAGAAGGACAAGCGGAAATCACGCTCGAACAAATTCCGCTCATAAAAGCCGAAACCGATTCCGACGTTGTGGTGGATATCTGCTATAAAGACGGCGCGTTTTTCGTTTTAAGCAACGTGCTTGACAATCAAAAAACTTACCCGATAATCTATAAAATAGATTTAAGCGCGGAAAACAAAACGCTCGGCGCGTTTTACGATAAAAAGATTACGGAAGAAAAAGCCAACCGCATCGCGGTGGACGTGTTCGGTTCGGTTTACGTGTCTGTTACCGACCCGAGCGGCACGAAATACTCGTTTTACACGGTAACGCCCGAAAAGGCGACCAAACTTTTGAGCGATTACACCCCGAGCGAAGAGATTATAAAAATGCAGACCGATTTTGACGGAAAACTGTATCTGCTCACCGCCGACGGTGCTGTTACCTGCCTTGACGATACCGAAAACGGCTATGCGGAGCGGTTTATAAAAACCGTGAAAAAATCGCCCAATCTCGAAAACAGCGGAGTCGGCAACCCCGTTTCGTTTGCGATGGACGAAAATTCGGATAAAGCGTACTTTATTTTCGGCGGACTTATATTGAGTTCGTCGGTAAAAACCGATTTGAATATCGCCACGGTGAACACTATTCCCGTGCCGGGCGGCTTTACTTACGCGTTTAATTTGGGCGGTTCGTTCGGGAAACTGCGCGAAAATTCCAAACTTTTCTCTGTAGACCCCGCTAATACAAGCGGCGAGTATTTTGCCTATCAAAGTTACTTTACCCAAACGCAGACCGACGATTACGCTTTTATAAAAATAAGCGACAGATTTTCGCTCGCGATAAAACGCGGCGTGTCGGCAATCGTGAGAAATTCGGATATAACGTGGCAGTTTGCGGCTGACGAAATAAGCGGCGAATATTACGCTTTGGTAGCGTTTAAAACTTATTCTCTGCCCGTGTTGGAGGAAACTTATTACGCGGAATTGTCCGTAGACGCAAAGCAAAAAATAAGCGTTGCGGGCGAAGTGGAATTTAACGGAGTAAAATTCGTCGCGGTCTGTAAGGATAACGTTTACGGGTATATACCGTACTCGTTTTTAACCGAGCGGATAAGTAAAACGCAGAACGAAAAGACTATAAAAACCGCCTTCGTATACGCGCGTGGCGGGGTAGAAGTTTACGACGAAAATTATAATCTTACGGGAAAAATCGTAGTCGAAAAAGAGCGCGTCGCGGTAATAAACGAGGGTAAAGATTATACTTACGTTCGTTTCGAGGACGGCACTTACGGTTACGTAAAAACGACTTATTTAACGGTCAACAGCCGCGAGAATTTCATAAAATGTTTAGTTGCGGTACTATGCGCCTCGTCGTTTTTGGTAACGAGTTTATTCCTCGAACGCAAGTATTTATTTGAAACCCGTTAAAACGAATTTTTTGCTTTCTACTTTGGGGTATATTTCTCCCGATAACTAACCTTGCTTCCTCCTTCGGGGGAAGTGGCACGAAGCGCCGATAGGGGATAAAAAGAGTGTCATATTGAGCGCAAGCGAAATATCCCACCGAATATTGTCTTGCTGTCATTGCGAGCCGCAGGCGCGGCAATCCCCCTGAAAAAGTACGCAACATATACTCCGTAGACCTCCACCCTCCCGGGAGATTGCTTCGCTACGCTCGCAAAGACAGTCTATTTTACTTGTCATTGCGAGGGAGTGAAACGACCGCGGCAATCCGTTGGAATAACGGTCGGAGTATATGCCGCGTACTTTACTCACGGGGATCGCCACGCTAACCGCTATTCGGCACTTAACGCTACCGCGTTAAAACTTTCGTTTTTCGCATTTTTTATCAAAAATGCAAGTGCCTTATGAATACCGTCGCTCGCAAACCCTTGCAAGCAAGTTTGTTCACTCGGCATTGACGCGATGACACGGAAATTCAACTGTCTTTGCGAGGGGTTAATTTTCTTGCCAAACGACCGTGCCGTCGTATATGGCAAAACCGTTTATATCGTTGCCGTTCGTGTTTTCGTAAAGCGTTACGGGAGAAAATCCCTTTTTACATTCGGCTTGTTCGTAAGTATCGTCCGAGTTTTTTATTATTTTTACCCTATAAACGTTAGTTAAAATATCGCCTTTGTTTTTAGCGTTTAACTCCGTTTGAGATATTCCCGCGATATAAAGATAAATCGTTCCGTCGCCGTCGGGGTGAGATACTATAAACGAAACGTCGTCGGGCGTGCCGAATTGCTTACCCCACCACACGTCCATACTGCCCACGTAACCGTATTTGGTTCTGTTATACACCCATACGAGCGTAATCGAGCCTTTAAACCCCTTGAACGAATCCATCCCGTTAAGTCCGCCGCCGTCCTCACCAAGGGCAATATCTACGACTACTTGGCATTTTTCGTCCATATCCGAGCCGCCCGTACCGTCGTAGTTAAATTCCGAAAGCAAGCCGAAAATATCGGCGGTCTTTTCCTCGGGCGTGGCAAGACTATATTGAAAGGCGGCAAAAACGCCGCCCATACAAATTATAAAAGTTAAAAAGGCTACAGTAAGCCAAAGATGAAGGCGTTTAATCATAATCGCTCTCCTCTATTTCGTTTAAGCGTTTATCGCAAGCGGAATTCATAATTTTAGCCAAAATGGGGTATGCCGCCACGGCAAAAATAATCGTTCCGTAGCACACGAACCCTGCGGGCGATTGCATAAACAGCACGAAACTGCCTATATATTTAACCCTTTTTCCGCGATAAATTCCTCTCATTTGCGAGTATCTCACGGGAAATTTGTCGGGATAAACGTTTGCGTCACCCTGCAATAAAAATTGCCGTTCGGAGTGGGTTTCGTCTGGTTCGACGATAGCAACTATGCGGTGAATAATCAGATATCCGTCGCTTTCGTAGGCGACTATATCGAAAAGTTTCAAATCGCGCTCGGACGGCAATTCGTGCAAGACGATTAAATCGAATTTTTGAATTTGGTCGCCTATATTATACTTAAACAAATACTCGTTTTTTTCGTATTTTACCGCCATAGAGCCGCTTTCCACGACCTTTAAAGACGGTATCGTTTTTACGGGCTTTTTTTCCGTCGCCTTGGAATAAACGCAAAAAACGACGGCAAAAATTATCAATATTGCGAATAAAACCGACGCAACTTTGCCGATAATATCAAGGACAAGGGAATATCTTTTAAGTTTCGCGTCTTTTTTCCTTTGTTCCTTGATAATTTTTCGGTCTAAAAGTCCGCCCGCAATCATTTTCAAAGTGCTTCTGACGTCCCTCGATATAAGTATCGCGAAGAAAGCAATCAACGCGACGAATACCGTAAGGCACAAAAACAAAACGTATTTATCGAAGTCGGACATTTTCGTTTAAAACCTTTGCGAATTATACGGTTTCTTCTATATATTCGCTTACGGTAACTTTTATATGCGTTGCGTCAAACGCGGTGGAAAAAGCGTTGTAGTCGTCTAAAGTGGGTAAATCGAAGTTATTCGCAGCGGCGATGTAACTTGAAATATCAACGGTAATTTCGCCTGAAACCTCGTTCCCGCCGTTCAATACGATATAGCCTTTACCGTTGCAAGCGGTCGTGTATGCGTCCGTAAGGGTGAAAATATTTTCGTTGCCGTATTTATTAGTGCCCTCTATCGTAATAACGAGTTTGAGTTTGATACCGTTATCGCGAACGGTAGCGTCCGCGCCTTGGCTTGCCTCGAATTTAACCTTTATACTTCCGCTGGCGGTGGTTTCGGTTTGTAAATCGCCGTTTGTATCGTCTACGGTAATCGAAAAATCTTGGGTGCTGACAGATATAGTTCCTTTTGCGTTGGTCGTTTCCGCTTCGCCCAAAGTTTTAGTAAGAGTTGCGGTTTGCGCGCCTATTTGCCCTTGCGCATAGTTGAAGGTTGCGTATACTCCGCCTATCGTCAACACGAGTGCTATTGCTATAATTGCTCCTAATCTTTTCATTTGTTTTTCTCCTGAAATAAAAATTTACCGTTTTCCGCGAAACTAAAAAACGGTTTTTACCGATATTACTTGAAAAAATCGTCAAAGGATTTTTCTTGCACCTATATGGGTGCAAAAGCATTTTAACAAAATGATATAATAAAGTCAAGAGATTTGCACCCGTTTTAGCGCAAAAAAAGGAATTTTATTTAAATGAACGCCGTTATCGAAAAGAAAATAGGTGATAATATACGAAAAATAAGGGAGCGGGAAAAACTAACGCAAGACAGACTTGCCGCGCTTTTACAGTTGCGCGGGTGCGATATTACTCGGAGCGCGGTAGCAAAAATCGAGGTAGGTCAAAGACACCTCTACCCCGACGAAATAATACTTATTAAGGAGATTTTGCACGCCGATTACGACGAAATATTTAAAGTATAATTATATATAGATATAGCAAGCGGCGGAGGCGTTCAACGCCTCCGCCGCATATTTTTATTTAAGACTGTTTTCCATAGCGCCGGGAAGTAGCGAATATATCGAACACCCGATTTTGTTTTGAAAATAATCTTTAATTTCCAAAATTCTCTTCCATCGCGGAATAGTAGACTCGTGAAACCCGTAACGAATGGTTACGTCCACGAACCTCTTTTCGAGCAGACAAAAACCCGAGGGCAACGCGATCGCGTCGCAAAGTTGCACTAATAGGTCGTAATCGTCGTATACGGCGGTTTTTACAAACTCGCGCATAAACTCGTAGTCCTCTTTGGAAACGTCGAATTTGCCGATAGAGGTGTTTATATCCTGTATCATAAACGCGTGCGAAATGCAGATTTGCGCGGCTTTATCCCAACCGCGCTCCTTGCAATATTTGTAGCCGTCGATAAGGTGTTTTTCGGAAGTAACCCCCGCGTATCTGCCTATATCGTGTAAAATTCCGTAAATATACGCCTTTTCCGCCGACAATTTTTCGCACTTGGCGGCAATATTGCGGCAAGCCTCGGCAACGAACCGCGAGTGATCGCCCCACGGTCCGGGGTTGAGTTTTTCCGCCTCTCGCAGTGCGTTTTCGGCAACTTCGGTATTGAGTATCATAAATTTTCCTCCGCCCATATTGTAGCACTACGAATGATTTTTGGCAATTATTTTGCGAGCGAAGCGCGTATAAGTTCTTTGAAAAGCGGATGAGCCTTATCGGGGCGAGATTTAAACTCGGGGTGGAACTGACAACCCACGAAGTAGGGGTGTGAAGTTACTTCCACCGTTTCCACCAACTTGCCGTCGGGCGAAGTTCCCGATAAAGTCAAGCCGTTTTCGCTTAAAATCTGTCTGTAATCGTTGTTAAATTCGTATCTGTGGCGGTGGCGTTCGGAAATTTCGGTTTCGCCGTAAGCCGAGTAAATTTTAGTACCCTCTTTAAGCACGCAAGGATACGCTCCGAGCCTCATAGTGCCGCCTTTTTTGTCGATATTTTTTTGCTCGGGCATAAGGTCGATAACTTTGTGCTTTGCGTTTTCGTCAAACTCGCCGCTCGTGGCGTTTTCGAGTTTGCAAACGTTACGCGCGTACTCTATAACCATCATCTGCATACCGAGGCAGATACCGAGGCAAGGCACGCCGTTTTCGCGCGCGTAGCGACAAGTTTCTATCATACCTTCGGTCGCGCGACCGCCGAATCCGCCGGGGATAATAATTCCGTTTACCCCCGCAAAAATATCGTTAGCCGTGCTATGGCGAACCTTTTCGCTGTCAACCCAACGAATTTTCACGTTTGCGCCGAGTGCGTAACCGCCCGCTTTCAACGCCTCTACTACGGACAAATACGCGTCGTGCAAATGCACGTATTTACCAACGAGCGCGATTTCAGTATGCTTTTTAGCCGTCTTGACCGTTTTTACGAAGTTCTTCCATTCCGAAATATCCGTTCTGCCGCCGAGTTTCAACTTTCTCGCAACGACCTTGTCAAGCCCGTTTTTATGCAACGCCACGGGCGTTTCGTACAGACAGTCCATAGTAACGTCGGAAATAACGCAGTCGGGCGCAACGTTACAAAACAGCGCGATTTTGCGGCGGATATCGTCGCCCACTTCGCCGTCGGAACGCACAACTATTACGTCGGGCGAAATGCCTATGCCCCTTAACTCGCTCACGCTGTGTTGGGTGGGTTTGGATTTGTACTCGTCCGAACCCGAAATGTACGGCACTAAACACACGTGAATAAACACGCAGTTTTCCCTGCCCACGTCAAACGAAAACTGCCTTATCGCCTCTAAAAAGTGTTGCGACTCTATATCGCCCGTCGTGCCGCCTATTTCGGTTATAAGCACGTCTGCGCCCGTTGCGGCGGCGTTTTTACGAATGAAAGACTTGGTTTCGTCGGTTACGTGCGGAATAATCTGCACGGTTTTGCCGAGGTATTCGCCGCGGCGTTCTTTTTCGATAACCGAGTAGAACACCTTGCCCGAGGTGAGGTTGGAATATTTGTTAAGGTTAATGCCCGTAAAGCGTTCGTAATGTCCTAAATCGAGGTCGGTTTCCGCGCCGTCGTCGGTAACGAAAACTTCGCCGTGTTCGAGGGGGTTCATCGTTCCGGGATCTACGTTCATATAGGGGTCGAGTTTCTGCACGGCTATCTTGTAGCCGCGTTGTCGAAGTAGTCTGCCGAGCGAAGCCGCGACTATGCCTTTGCCGAGTCCCGACACGACGCCGCCCGTAACGAATACGTATTTCGTAGTGCTATTCATAAAAAATTCTCCTTAAAAATTGTAAAAATATATTTAATAACGCTCTTTTCGGGATTAAAAAAACAAAAAAGGGCGTTTTTTTTTAAGGACTTTTTATCGCCCCTAAAAAAACGCCCGAAAAGACACTCTTAAAAACAGGGTATATAATACACCGAACGCCCCGCTTTTGTCAAGCGCATTTGATAAAGTTTTTTAAAAGTTTTAAAAATTTTTCGGAGTTGTAAAAACTCCGACTTTTTACTTTTTAAATAAGGCTTTCGCAACGGGAAAATAAGTCCGTCATATTGAGCGTAGCGAAATATCCCACCGAACTATTGACTTACTGTCATTGCGAGGCACGAAGTGCCGCGGCAATCCCCTCGAAAAAGTAAGCGGTATATACTCCGTAGACCCCCACCCTCCCGTGAGTTTGCTTCGCGTTGCTCGCAAAGACAAATAAAAGTGTGTCATTGCGAGCCGCAGGCGTGGCAATCCCCGTGAGTAAAGTACGCGGTATATACGCCGTACTTTACTAAGGGATTGCCGCGGCACTTCGTGCCTCGCAATGACAGTAAAACGATATGACGTTTATTTTTGTCGTAAGGGGGCAAAGGCTTGGGCGTTGGTGCAAAGCGCGATATCGTTTTTGGAGCGAACTTTCTCGCAAAACTCCTCTAAAACCGACCAAGTATTCTGCTCGTCGAACTCGTAGGAATGTCCCCATAAATAAAATAATGCGGGAGTTTCTTTCGGTAAGGATAAAAACTCGTCTAAATACTCAAACAATTTTTTATCATTACTGTGGCAAGTGGGAGTTATGGCAAGATAGTCCTGCGGAAAGTCGAACTTGCCCGTAGAGTTTACCGTGCGCGCGTACTTTATTCCGTTTGCCTTTAACGCCGCTATCGTTTGCGGAGTGTAAGCGCCGTAAGCATAAGCAAAACTAACGGGCAAAGTGCCGAAAATCGACTTATGCGCAGATATATCAAGCGTAATCTCCTCGCGCATTTCCTCTTCGGTTATCGCGTCGGCGCGCAAATGCTTATAGCCGTGTACCGCGGTTTCGTGCCCCGTATAAAGAGTTTTCGCCTCTTCCTCGGTTATTCGCCAACCGTTTTTATCGGGCGCAAACAACCCGAAATTTAAGTTGAAAGTGCATTTTATTCCGTATTCGTTCAGCGTTTTTACAAAGCGCAAATCGCTACGCGAGCCGTCGTCGAAAGATAAAGTTAATAACTTGCTCGTTTTTTCGTAAGTAAACGTATCACACCTCCGCCGCTATCATAATTATCGCCGCAACGCCCAAAATCACGCCGACGACCTTTTTAGCGGTCAATTTTTCTTTATATAACACGGCAGAACCGACCGTTGACAAAGCAATCGTTCCGCCGTTAGTTACGGGGAAAGCAATCGCGCTTTTAAGCGCGCCCGCCACGAACAAATTTATATTATTCGCAACGCCCACACACACGCCCAAAGCGGACGCGCAAACCCAAAAATTTTTAACGCTTTCCGCAGGTTTTTCGTCCTTGTTTTTACACGCGAAAATCGTTACGGCGGAAATTATCGCAAGCAGACAAAAACCCGTTATAAGAAAACTTTCGGAAAATTCCTTATACGCGGAATTACGAAAAATCTTCTGCACGATACCCACGCCGCCCGAGCATAAACTCGCCGATAAGGCGAATATCGTAAATTTAGCGTTAAATTTTCCGCTCTTATCGCCCGCGTTGGAAATAAACGCCGAAACGACTATTAGTATTACGCCGCAAATGCGCAACGCGCCTATTTTTTCGCCGTAAAACGCCGTTCCGAACACTGTCGGCAACAAAAAACCGTATGCGTACAAAAGCGAAGCAGTAGCCACGCTTCCGTTTTCGGTCGCGACTATAAAGCAACCCTGCGCCGCGAAAGTGAACGCGGCAAAACACGCCGCAAGCACGAAAAATTCCGCGCCGAAAGCAAACTTCGCGCCGCCCTTTAAACTTGCGAAAATCGCGGTTATAACGACGGAAATCGCCGAAGTTACGAGGTTGACTTTCGCCGTGTTTTTAATGCCTTTAAAATCGCTGCCGCCTTTTTTGGAAAGCAGATTTTTAGCCGTTCCGCATACTACCGACAAGGCAATCGCAAGCCCGTTGTTCATTTGCAAGGTTCGGTTACGCCGCCGAGCAGAATATCCCGCAAACGAGGACTTAATATTTTACGGGTATCGTCGTCTACCAAACTAAAACGATTTCCGTCGTTGGGCGTGCTTAAATAATTCCACACGCAATAGGAAATATCGTTGCGCTTTAAAAGCAAAATCATATCGTTCATCCAGTTTTCGCGCCAAATTATATTCGCGTGGCGAATAGTGCCGAACTCCCCGCACCACAAAATTTTATCGGGATGCGCCTTTGCAAAATCAAACGCGGGGCGCATAAATCTTTCGAGCGCGCGAATATCCGTTTTATCGAGGTCTTTAAGACACGGCTCGCCGTAACCGAGCGTTTTCGCCGCGTCGAGATAGCGTTCGGCATCGCCGGGATAGGGCATATCCCTGTTATAAAACGCACAACCGCTTTGCAAAACTCCCTTTTGATGAGTGAAAATATGCGGGTAGTAAGAATGGAATGTATATATAACTTTCGGGTCTTCCACGAGCGCGATTTTGGCAAGCGTATGCGGACTGTTCCATTCGCTCCCTCCCACGATAATCGTCCTATCTGGCGATATTTTGCGTATTTCTTTTAAAGTTCTGTGCCAAAGTTCGTTCCACCCGTCCGCGTTGCTTACGACCTCGTTGAGCAGTTCAAAAGCCACCGCTTTATCGCCTTTATACCGCTTTGCAAGTTCGCACCAAAGCCACACGAAACGATCTTGCAGTTCCTCGCTGTCGAAAAGACCCACCGCGCTCTGCACGTCGCAATAATTGCCTATCGCCTTATGCAAATTAAGCACGGCGTTAAGTCCGCAAGCCTTGCACCAAGTTAAAAATTCGTCGATAAGTTTTACGGTGTGCTCGCGCAAAACGAACGGACTTTCCTCCAAAACTATCTGATCAAATCCGAGCCGCACGTGGTCGAAACCGAGCGACGAGATATATTCTATATCCTTTTTAGTAATATAAGACTCGAAATGCTCGTAGTCGCCCACCGTAAGGCAAAGCCTTTTGTCCTCGGGAATACAGTTGAAACGCTTGTAGTTGGTAAGCCAACCGCCTATTCCCATACCCTTATTATGATTTTTCCATTGCATTTTTGGGTGATCTCCCGTAAAAATTTTTGTACGCGCGCGAGAAGTAAAGCGGGTCGTTAAAGCCGCAGGCGTAAGCCACTTCCGCAACACCGAAAACGCCTTTTTCGAGCATACCGCGCGCCTTGTCCATACGCATAGAATTGAGCAGTTTCAGCGGCGGCATTCCGTAAGCCTTTTTAAAAAGTTGCCTGAAATAATCGTCGGAAAAGTGCGACGAAAGCACGGCGTTTTTAAGCGAAAACTCGGGGTCGCAGAACCTTTCGCGAATTTCGCAGTAGACTTTTTCCACCGCCGTGGGGTTAGTTTCCTTTTCTTCCGCGCGGGCGGCGATTACCTTTTTGAGAGGGTCTAACAACAGCAAACTCAACTCTTTACGAGAATAGAAACAATCGTAAACGGTCTTTATCGCGGCGGCGATAAAACCGCTTTGCAAATCGGTTAAAACGGTTACTTTTTTTATTTGCGGAAAGTCGCAATACACGCACTCGTTTTTAAAGGGCGCGGCGGACGACGAACCGTGAATAACTCCGCGCGGAATAACCATTATCGTTCCCGCCGAAAACGGAATATTTTTGCCGTCGGCGCGCATTACGCCTTCGCCTTTTACGTAATAGACTATTTCTTCCTCGTTATGTTTATGTAAGGGAAACTCGCAAGTTCCTTCCTCGGTAACGCTTATATTCATAACTAATTATACCTCTTTTTTCGCGCTTTGTACATATCCGTTTCATATATAAATATGGACGAAAGATAGATTTTCGTATAAGTGCCGACGGATACTTTTTTTACACGTCATTCTGTCAATGTCAAGTGAGCAAACTTGCTCGCTCGGCATTGACGCGATGACAGTAAAAATAGTTCGGTGGGATATTTCGCTTACGCTCAATATGACGTGCTTGGTTTGGGGGATTGCCGCGCCTGCGGCTCGCAATGACGGTTAAAATAAAAAAAGGAAAACGGGGGCGTTTTCCTTTTTTATTTTTACTTTTTTCTATATCCTTATATATTACTATATATTATTCGGTTTTGTCGGTGTTGTTGCTGTTGCCTAAAAACGTGCCCCAACCGCTCGTTTTGGGACGCGGTTGACGGGGAGCGCGATCTCCGTATTTTTCCGTTCTACCGCCGTTACGATTGCCGTATCTGCCGTTTCCGCGACCGTTTCTGTCGTTCCTGTCGCCGTACTTCTCCGCCTTGCCGCCGCGATAACCGCCCTTTCTGTCGCCGCCGAATTGTCCTCTGCGATAGGATGCGTCCTCGGGTTCGTCAAAGCGCAAATCGTTGGGGATTATAACTACGTATCTGTTGGGTTCTTTACCCTCGGATTCGGTCTTTACCTCGGTGCTGTCAGCCAAAGTGCTGTGCAAAATTCTTCTCTCGTAAGGGCTCATAGGTTCGAGAATAATCTTCCTGCCCGTTCTTACCGCCTTGGCGGCAAGTTTCTCGGCAAGCGATTTAAGAGTTTCCTCTCTCTTCTCCCTATAATCTTCGCAATCGACTACCACTCTGCGATAATCTTCTCTACCGATATTCGCAACCGCGCCCGCAAGGGTTTGGAGCGCGTCGAGAATTTCGCCGCGATAGCCTATTATAGACGACGATTTAGCAGCCTTTACGTCGATGACGATTTTCTCGTCCTCTTCGTTTAAAACGCATTCTGCGGACACGTTCATTATGGGGAGCAAGCCTTTCAAAAATTCCACGGCTCTTTCGCCGTCGCTCTTTTTAGGCGATACCTCTACTTCCGCTTTTTTGCTGTTGATACCAAAAAAACCTTTTTTAGGTTCTTCGATAACCTTTATATCGGCGTTTTCTCTGTCGATACCTAATTCTTTAAGACCGCTCTCAATAGCCTCTTCCACGGTCTTTCCGTAATACATTGCCATATATTTTACCTCCGTTTATCTTCTTTTGCCGTATCTGGGTTTTTCGTTTTTAACGGCGTCCTCTTTTGCTAATTTATTTTTGAAACTCTTTTCCACGCAGAAATTGATTAAAAGGGTAAAGCACGTGGAAAGTATGGAACTAGTTACCATATAGATTGAAAAGCCCGCAGAATAAATGAACGCGAATATACCGAACATAATGGGCATCATCCAGGTCATCATTTTCTGCTGCATAGCCGCCTGACCGTTCGCGCCGTCCACCGTGGAAAGTTCCATTTGGGTCTTTTGCGTTTTGTTCATTATAAGGGTAGAGGCGAGCATCGTGAGTATGGAAAGCGCGACGAGAATATAAAGTCCGTTGCCTTTACCGAAACCCGTCTGCTTATACTTGTCGAGATCGGCGGTGAGTTCGTTATACTTGTCCTCGGTGAAAGAGGGGTTGCCGTTTTTGCCGTAAAGGGTACTCGACAGGTTGGAATAGGTGGGAATAGCGGGTTTGAACGGGCTATCCACAACCCAAAGGTTTTTAACCCACGGGAAAACCACCGATTTACTGCGGTTGCTTTCGTAAGTATCCGCGGCGGCTTTGCGAGCGTCGGTTAAAATATACTCGTCCTCGTATTTTTCGGCAGCCTTTTTGACGAAATTTACGGAATTTGCCTTACGATTATCGTCGTTCAATTCAAAATTTTCGTCCGTTATGCCGAGATAAGTTTTAATAAACTCGACTTCTTCCGCGGTCAAATCGCTTCTTAAAATATAACGATTTTCGTCGGTTACGCTCATATTTTCAACCACGGTGAAATATTTACGGTAATCTTCCTTATTCAAAACGAAATCCAAATTGATTGAATAACTTTTATCTTCTTCGTTATAAACGATTGAGTCGCCGTTAGCCTCGATAGTTTGCGTTAATTGAGCGTCGTAAGCCGCGCCCATATCCTTGAAAACCTGAAAGTCGGTCTGTTTGGAATAGGAGTTGAACGCGCCTATTACTATAAAGAAAAATACGAGCGTTACGATAGTGGGCAGGCACGCCGAAAAAGCAGAATATCCGTTCTTTTTATAAAGAGCCATCATTTTCTGCTGATAAAGTTGTTTATTGTTGGCGTATTGCTTTTGGAGTTTTTCGAGATCGCCTCTCATCATTTCCATTTTGAGGGCGTTCTTTTTCATCGACGCGCGCGAAAAAATATCGAGGGGCAAGGTAATGAGTTTGAGAGCGAGGGTAAAAAGTATTATACCCACGCCTACGTCGGCAACGAGGTTAATAAACCAGGTTATGACGTTCAAAAGCCATTGATATTTTGCGCTTACGCTGCCGAGGTCGCCCATAAACGGCACTATAACGCTTAATAAGTTAGATATATTCATTATGCTCCTGAATTGTCAAATAAGCCATTTTTTGGCGTTGTAGTTATCGGGAACGGGGTCGAAACCGCCTTTGTTTAAAGAATTGCAGCGGAGAATTCGCCACACGATAAGCGCAAGGCTTACCAAAAAACCGTGTTTATAAAGAGCCTCTATGGCGTACACGCTGCAAGTGGGGGTAAAAATGCAACCCGACTTTAAGGAGCGCGAAATATATTTTTTATAAAACTTTAACAGTAAAATAAAAAATTTATTTATAAAACTCGGTTTATAAAGGCTCATTTTAAACCTTCTCTTTTAAGTACGGCGTTCATATCCCGCAAAAAGTCCGCGTAGAGGTATTCTTCCCTTATTTTAGGCAAAAATACTATATACAAACGGGGAGCGTTTTCCATATCGCGGAAAGCCTCCCTCGTTGCGGCTCGCAACAGCCTTTTAATTCTGTTTCTTAAAACGGCGTGTCCGTGTTTTTTACTTACCGAATAGCCTATTTTCAGTTTATCGCCTTTTACGAATATCATAGTAAGCGACTTTGAATAAACTCTCTTCCCTTTGGAAAAAATTTTATTAAAATCGCTTTCTCTTTTAACCGTGTCTTTCAAAATCAATAGGTAAGGCTTTTACGACCTTTGTTTCTTCTTCTCTTAAGTACGTTTCTACCCGACTTGGTAGCCATTCTCTTTCTGAAACCGTGTACTTTGTTTCTCGTTTTCTTTTTGGGTTGATAAGTTCTTTTCATATTGTGTACTCCCTTTTTTACTCGTGCAACGGCGGTTTTACTCTTATTTTTATCCGTTGCGATAGTTTTGCTTTTGCAATTATACTCGTTTTATTCGGTTTTGTCAACTCTAAACGACTGTTTTAACTAATTTTAAGAATTTATTCTTATCGGCAACACGAGATAGAGATATCCGTCGCCCTCGTAGGGGG
>CAVLAV010000014.1:0-15616 GCA_963660735.1 bacterium | reverse complement strand
TCCTACAAATATAGTATATCATAATCGACGAATCATGGCAAACAAAATCATACTGCTGTTTTACAATTTGCGAATATCTTTCGTAAGTCCGCATTTTCGCCGTCGGCTTATGCTTTTTCAAAAAACTATGGAGGTGTTACGGTATACCTTATCTCGTACTCGCCTATCTTCAATTTTTCGCCGTCGTATTTTTTAAACGCGCCGCCGTTTTCGGAAATTTCCACGACTATATTCACGCGATACGGCTTGCCGCCTTCGCTCGCGTAATCCCATACGATTACGTCGTCCGCTTTAACGCTTATTTCGGAATTGCGGTCCGCCGTCGATTTTTCGGAAATACCGTCGGCAAAACGAATATCCGAATACACTACGGAAAATTTAACCGTTTTTACCGTTACCCTTTCAAGCGCGTCGCGGACCGTCCATTCGAGTTCGTATTCGCCCTCGTCGAACGCTTTTTCGCCGTTTGCGTTAAAGTCGTACTCGCAAAGGAATTGACCGTTCTTATAAATTTTCAAATCCACGGGCAACTCGGTTTGCTTTATATAGATACCCGAATCGGCGTCGGCAAAACGCCTAACGAACAATAACCGTAGTATTTGCGGTTATATTCGCTTATATTCGCTTACGTTTAAGTTTAGCGCGGGCGCTTTAGAAGCGTCGTCTACGCGAATTACGGTATCCGTGCGATAAGTCTTACCGCCTATCGCGGCGTAATATTCGCACCTGTAATCGCCCGCTTTATCGGGCAGAAACTTGCCGTCTTCCACTTTATATTCCTTGCCGTCGGCGACGAAAAACACCCGCCTTACGAGCGACACGTCCTCAACCGCTACGCAATCCCTTGCGGAAGGGTCGTAACAATCGCCTATAGTCGGCAAAGGATAATATAAGTCTTTTACGCCCGTTACTATCGGCGTTATCGTATGCGGCGCGCCGAAATCGACCCCGCCGAGCGACAATACCGACAAATTGCCGACTTTACCGCCGACCGTTTGCACGCTTATCTCTACGCCTACTTCGTCGCCCGAAAAACCTTGCCATACGCCGTCTACGCAATCGACTTTACTTTCCCTTATCAACATTTGAGTTTCGTTAAGCGAAAAATCTCTTATAAGCCCTTTGGTTTTTGAGTTGTTTTTATCCGCGACGGGCGTGGCGTAAAGTCGTTTGGTCGAATTATCGTAGTAAAAGGTAATCGGCAAATAACCGTTAGAGCCGACGGGCTTTCCGTAAAGACTTTGCGTCGCCTGCGAGGGGAAGTCAACGGAATATTTTCCAATCGCGAGGAAATACCCCAACGCGTTTTGAGTTACGGTTTTTCCGTTCGATTCGTCGTACCAACTCGCGTAAGCGGTCATCTTGGTAAACTGTTTGTCGTTCGCCTGTGATATAAGCAGGTTTATACAGTTTCCGCCGTCGTTCAAGTCGTAAAACTTAATTTTTATACTTGCAAACTCTTCGCCGCCCGACTTATTCTCTTCGGGTGAGATAAATAACTCTATAAGTTTATCGTCGGCGGTTTTGCCCGCGAGATTGACCTTACCTTTATAGGAAATTTTCACGCCGTTATTCAGTTTAAAACCTACGCCGCTATATTCTGCCGAGCCGCTCACGCTCGAAAGTATCGCGGAATTGCTCGCAAAACTTCCGTCGGACACCTCGAAATATTCGTCTGCGGAATTATAAAAATAATTTTCCGCGTCCACGCCGTCGGGACTTTCGGGAATATAAACCGTAGCGCGCTTTAAACGAGTTAAAAGCGGATAATTATCGTAAACGACGTACCCGTCGGGCGTTTCGCTCGGTTGAGGTTGGCGTTTAACCGCGCCGAGTAAACAATCGTCGCTCGTCGCGCTCGCCCTGATATACGCTCCATCCTTGGTTAAAATCGTTTCACGATTACCGCCCACGGGAGTAAAGTCCGTTCCGTCGATATTCGTAATTATAATCTTTGCCGACTTGTCCGTTTTAAGCGCGGATTTCGTAAGCGTGTTGAAATTATTTAAAACCGTACTTTTGCCGTAAATATCCGTATACGAGTTTTGGTTTTTAAGATTTTTAATCGTCCTTACGGTGATTTTTGCGGACTCTATCTTTTCTACGCCCAAGGCGGTCAAATCGAAAACCGCGTTTTGCGCGTCGTTATAGTCGCCGTTAATCCTCGAAATCAACAGTCCGACGGACTTTTTAGCCATATCTTTAAAAGAGTAAGCAACGGAAGAATATACCCCCGCGTTATCGAAAATAGGAAGATTATCAAAGCCTATAACGTAACTTTTTTCGAGTATATTCCTGCCGTGCGCCTGACAAATATCCAAAATGGATTTAAGCACGAGATCGTGATAGCAAAAAACTCCGAGACGACCTTCTTTTATGAACTCGTCGGCTTTTTTCAAAAATTTAACTTTCAACTCGGCATCGGTGGAAAACGAAATAAAGTTTTCGTCGCCGATTTGCTCGTTCATTCTTTCAAGTTCGTATTTAAAACCGCTTTTTCGCGTGTTCTCTTCGTCGTTCATCTCGGGCGAAACCATTAAAAACTTATCGCATTTTTCGCTCATCAATTTTTGCGCGACTATTCTGCCCGCGCCGAAACCGTCTAACTGAACGCCGTCGAAATACCCGTCCTCACCCGACGCGCCTATCGCAACGAGCGGAATACGGTATCGCCTGAAATAATCGCCGTAATCTTTATGCGAACACATAAACAATACTCTGCGGGTTACTTCCGACAACACGTTCATACCCACGATTGCGTCGGCGGGGTCGTTCGCGTCGCAATAATACGAAATCACTTCGTAACCCTTTTCCTTCGCGGCGGCTTTTACCGCCTTGGACATAAGTATATAAAACTTGTTGTCTATATCGGGGTAAAGCATACCTATAAGGCGTTTATCGGTGTTTTTGTAAAGTTCCGTTCCGCGCCTTATCAACGCGTAAGTCAAGTAGTAATTTTTACCTTTAAGCGATATTAACCCGTTGTCTTTCAAAACGCCGTAAATCTTTATCGACGTACTCGACGAAACGTTTTCCTTGCTTTAAATTCCCTTATCGACGGGAATTTACCGCCCGAAACCCCGTATTCGCCGTTTAATATCCGCCGTTCGACCTCGTTTGCGATTGCAAGATATTTCAAACTCTTTTCCCCTCCGATCAAAAAGCAGCCGCCGCTATCGCGGCGGCCGATAAACTTTTTATATCTTTATTTTTATGTCTTGATCTTGCCAATCGGAGAAATCGCCGTAATTTTCATCCGATGCGGTTAATACGTCCGTTTTTGCGTAAATCGTTTCTATTATGGGTTTCAAATAAATTTTCTTCATAAATTCAAACTCCCTTATTTACTGTATTTTGCCGCTATTTCGGCTATATATTCAAGTTGCGCCGCGTCGTAGCCTTCTTTATAGAATTTGCCGTTAAATTCTACGGTATACTCGCCTTCCGCCGCGTCTTTGCAATCGTTGATAGCGGCGTCCGCTATTTGCGCTATGGAACGGGTTACGGTCGAATCGGACTCTATTTTAAGACTTCCGTTTTCAAAGGTTATTACCGCGTAAGCCTTTGCCGTAAAGTCGTAATTATAATAATCGTAAGTTTTGCCAAATCCCGTTAAAACCGCGGAATACGCAGCGTACACGCCGTCCGTCGTATCGAGTATCTCGCCGTACTGATTTGCCCCGTCCGTCCAATCGCCCTCGCGCCACACTTCCGTCTTTATATCGAGATAGCCTTGCTTTTGAGCGGAAGTAACGCGAGTTCCGTATTCTACGGAAAGTATTTTACCCAAATCGCCGAACGATTGCTCGTTTGCAATCATCGCCTCGATTGCGGCTTTGTCTTCTTTAAGCACTACGGTCTGAAATCTCAAACCCTGTCTGCCGTTTGCTTTAATCGACGCTTTATTTAACGTTTTCAACTCTAACTTTATCGCGTAAACGCCGTACTCGGCAACTTCGGCGGTACAAGCCTCGTCCGAATAATATTTTACGGAGTAAGTCGCGGTGGAATTATCCGTCTTTACGGTTGCGTTTTCAGTCCACTTGCCTGACTCTAAACCCGACACGGTTATTTCTTGATCGCCCTTAAACGCCTTTACGAAATAGTTTGCCGAAATAGTTTGCCGAAATTATTTCGTTTTCGGTTATGCCGTCGAACAGGTTATGCGTAGAAAGAGGTGCTACGGTTACGCTTTCGCCTGCCGCTACCACCGTATCTTCCGCCGCCCAAATGCCCGCGTCGGCAGCCGTATCGTAACTCAAACTCGCGCCTTGACGGTCGATTACCAACAGGAAATTATCGTAAACGGTGTAATGCGAATAACGTCGTAATTTCTTGCGTTATAACTTTTAGTAGTTCCGCTAAAATCCAACGCCGTCCAAGTTTCGTTTCCGTCGTTGGGCACTGCAAATTTTATAAACGGCGTAGTCAACGCGTTATCCGCCAAATAAATCGGCTTTGCGTAATTTACCTGCATTATTTCGCCGTTTGCATCGTTCCCCGCCGTAGCAACTCTGTCGATATATACGCCGTTGGCTTTATACGCGCCTTCCCAAGAGCCGCCCGCCTCGGTCGTCGGAATTTTCGACGTTCTGATTTCCGCCTCGGCAAACTTAACTACCGCCTCGTCTATCGCGTTTTTCCGTCCGTCACCTTAAACAAGTCCGCCAAATCCGCTTCGGTTACGGTGCGCGTTTCGGCAAGAGCCTTAACGGGGAGTCTTACGACGCCTATCGTCGTAGCCGCTAACGCACATACGACGAACAACGACGCCACTTTGTTTCTAATCCTTTTCATACTCTTCTCCTTTCAGAAAAATTTTTCGGCGTAAAAGCGAACGCCGACGCTGAAATTTCCTGCGGGAAAGTCCTTTACGGCAATTTAAGCGACTTGTCTCCGCATAATTTCCCCTCAATTATACAACAAAAAAGCCGCCGTGTCGATAGTTGCTAAAAAATAAAAACGGAACGATGGAGCGTTCGTTCTATTACCCTTGCGCAACACGAATTCGCTTACGGTAAACGAATTTAGTTATTTTGCATTTTTAAAAAATTCTTATATAAAATCGTTGCCATTTACAAAAAAGTTAGATATAATCCTACGCAGAAAATTATTACAGCCGCTGCAAAGGACGGATATTTATGAAAAAATTAGGAAAAGTATTTATTTTGGGGGATAGTTATTCGACTTTTAAAGGGAGCAATCCTCAAAGTTACCCTCATTATTACGACGAAAACAGTCTGGATTTATTCGGTTTTAACGATAAAGAATATACTTGGTGGAGTTTGCTTTTAAAAAGAACGGACGGCGTTTTAACGCTGAACGACAGTTGTTCGGGCAGCACTATTTGCTATACAGGCTACGACGGTTCAAACGCAAAAAAACGTCTTTACTGTTCCGTATGAAAAATTATATCGAAAACGGATATTTTAACCAAAATAAAATAGATACGATATTCGTTTTCGGCGGCACTAACGACAGTTGGGCAAATTCGCCGTTGGGTATCAACGCCGACGAAGACGATTTTTACAGTTTCTGCCCCGCCGTAAAGGAATTAGTCAAAGAGATTAAACAAAATTTAAGCGGCGCGCGGGTCGTATTCGTTATAAACTGCGGTTTATCGGAAGCCGTAACCAACGCAATAACGGAAATTTGCGAGAAAAACGATATTCAAACGATTGCTTTACACGATTTAGAAAAAGTCAACGGACACCCGACCAAAAACGGTATGCAACAAATTTGCGACCAAATTTACGAGCAATTATAAAAAATACTCGCACTTTTCCGCAACGCGACTTATTGTACAAAATAAAAAAATAATACGAGCCGTGAAAAAATTTTCACGGCTCGTATCGTTGGCTACGGTCATTGTTTATCGGAGATAAACTCGTCTATATAACCCCAAACGACGGAATCGTAATTTTTAAAGGAAAAATTAGCGGAGTTAAAGCCGTGCGACGCGCCCTCGACCGTTTTTAAAACGCAATCTTTATATTCGCGCGCCGCGCGCTCCGAATACGAAATATTTACGCGCGTATCTTTCGTTCCGTGGATAATAAGCACGGGGCGGCTATACCTCGTTGCGGCGGCGTAAACGTCGTAATCTTTTATAGTGTCGGCGTAATCTTTGCCGAGAGTTTTTTCCGCGGCGGCAAGGTTAGCCGTTACTTCGTCGGGAATATTAAAAGCGGGATACAAAAGCATAAGCCGAGCGATTTTATCTTCGTGCTTTGCCGCAGTCAGAGCCGAAACGAGTCCACCCTGACTCGTGCCGAAAAGGTTTATCTCCGACACGTCCGCGCGGTCGGAAAACTCGGCTATAACCGAGTCCAAATCGGAAATAAAGGTAAAAATAGTGGCGGTTTTTTGCGAGCCGTCGCTTTTGGAAAACGGACTGCCGCCGCAAAAATCGAAAATATATGCCATAAATCCGCGCTCGACAAAACCGACGGCGTTAGCCATTAGAGATTTGAACTAATTAAGTTTTAACGGCGCAAAATTTGTAAAATCGGCGTTAAACTCTCTTGTAATACGCTCGTATGACGGCGTTCGTTTGCCTTGATTTTCCTAAATTTATCGCCGTTAAAATGCGTAGCACCTTAAAGCCGTATTTTTTAGCAGATTGTTGTAAAGGCGAACGAAGGTGTATATCAATACATCGAGCGAGAATTTGCAAAAATATGCAAAAAAGACGGCTTTAAGGCTTGATTAGTTCAAATCTCTAATGGCTAAGCGAATTGCCCGTTAAAAACGCGCTATGCGACAAAATCACCAAAGGGTACTTTTCTTTTTCCGCAGACGGAACGAAAAGTTCGCCGTAAATATTTTTATCGCCGTTTTTCACGTCCGCACGCACTACCGTATAATCGGGTTGCGGCTCTTCGCCGCTTTCGCTTGCCGACGACTGACTCTGCGAGCCGCTTTCACTATCAAAACTATCGCTATTCGCGCTATTCTTGGCTTTACACGCCGTAAAACTGAAAATAAATATTAAAACGCACAAGACGCTTACAAGTTTTCTCATAATATAATTATAACTCGCTACGGTGTTATTTCAATGAAAATTTCACCGCAAAATTTATTTTTTTATTGCCATTTTTTATATACGGTGCTATAATCTTATCATAAAACGATCAGGAGGGTTTATATGAAAATCAAACAAACTGCGGGCAGACAGTCGCTCGGCGATTTCGCGCCCGAATTTGCAAAAGTCAACGACGATATTTTGTTCGGCGAGGTCTGGTCCGACGGAACTTTAACGCCAAAAACGCGTTCTATGCTTACCGTTACCGCGCTAATCTCGAAGGGAATTATAGATTCTTCTTTCGAGCATCATTTAAAATTCGCCAAAGAAAACGGCGTTACCAAAGCCGAAATGGCTCAACTTATAACTCACGCAGGGTTTTACGCGGGTTGGCCAAACGCGTGGGCGGCATTCCGCAAAGCCAAAGAAATTTACGCGGACGACGAGCCTTGCGGGGGACTTTTCGGACTCGGAAACCCGAACGACGCTTACGCGCAATATTTTTCGGGGAAATCCTACCTCAACCCATTGACCGACCCTAAAAAAACGGTGTTTATGGCAAACGTTACGTTCGAGCCGAAATGCCGCAATAATTGGCATATTCACCGTGCGACGAGCGGCGGCGGACAGATTTTGCTTTGCACCGACGGCAGAGGTTGGTATGCGGAAGAGGGCAAACAGCCGAGAGAGTTACTCCCCGGCGACGTGATAACTATTCCCGCAAACGTGAAACATTGGCACGGCGCGGCGAAAGATTGTTGGTTCTCGCATATAGCGATAGAATGTCCCGGTGAAAACACCAAAAACGAGTGGTTAGAAGCGGTTTCCGACGAAGAATACGACAAGTTGGACTAAAAAAGTAAGGTAAGTAAAAACGGTTGAGTAGTTCAACCGTTTTTTGTATAGAATAAAAAATAAACTTTGCGACAGCCCACCCTCCCGGGAGATTGCTTCGTCGCTACGCTTCCTCGCAAAGACGGTTGAATTTCCGTGTCATCGCGAGCGCAAGCGTGGCGATCCCCCCCTGAAAAAGTACGCAACATATACTCCGACCGTTATTCCGACGGATTGCCGCGGTCGCGTTGCTCCCTCGCAATGACAGTAAGGCAATAGCTACGCTCAATATGACGTGCTTTTATCCCCTATCGGCACTTCGTGCCACTTCCCCCGAAGGAGGAAGCAAGGTTAGTTTTCGGGAAATTCTACCCCGAAGGAGAAAGCACAGTTAGTTCTATAAAAAACACCGAGAGAGGAAACGAAAACGTGATTTTAACCGAAAAGTTCTTTTACGGCGGCGTAAATGTGCTTTACGGGGACGAGAGTTACTTTGTCTGCGTACTTTTTGACCGCGTCCATATTCTTCTGCGGCAAATATATCTTCTTCGCGCCTAACCTGACGCACTCCGCAACGCGTTTGTCGGCGCGCATAACGGGGCGAACTTCACCCGTTAAGCCT
The DNA here is from genome assembly GCA_963660735.1 of bacterium. GTDB lineage: Bacteria > Bacillota > Clostridia > Christensenellales > Borkfalkiaceae > UBA10281. Next base: position 7,136 of record CAVLAV010000014.1, on the reverse strand, counting down.
ATCTCGCCGAAAGCGCAAACTTCTTTGGGAATAGGCGTGCCTTTATGCGAACTCGCGAGCGCGAGCGCGACCGCCAAGTCGGCGGCGGGTTCGTTGAGTTTTATTCCGCCCATAACGTTCACGTAAACGTCGAGAGAATAAAAGGGCAGATACGCGCGTTTTTCAAGCACGGCAAGCAGCAGCAAAAGTCTGTTTATCTCCACTCCGATAGGCATTCTTCTCGGCAAGCCGAAAGCCGTTTTACAAAGCAAAGTCTGTATCTCAACGGGCATACATCTGTTGCCCGAAATCGACGGCGTTACCACGCTGCCCGCGTCGTTACCTCTGCCGTCCGAAACGAAAATCCCCTCGTAGTCCTTAACGCCGTGAATTCCGTCCTCGCACATCTCGAAAACGCCGACTTCCTGTGCCGAGCCGAAACGGTTTTTCACCGCGCGCAAAAGTTTATAATTATCCTGCGGTTGCCCCTCGAAATAAAGCACCGTATCCATAATATGTTCGAGTATTTTCGGCCCTGCAATCGCGCCGTCCTTGGTAACATGTCCTATAATGAAAACCGTCGTATTGCCGGACTTTGCAAAGCGCATAAGGCGGGAAGCGCACTCTTTTATCTGCCCCACGCTGCCCGAAGAAGAACTCATTTCTTCGAGGTAAACGGCTTGTATGGAGTCAACTATAAGATAGTCGTAACCGACCGCGCAATCAAGAATATTATTGAGCGAAGTTTCGTTGACGATCATCAAATTTTCGTAATCGACTTTAAGCCTCTGGCAACGCATTTTGACCTGCGCGCGGCTCTCTTCCGCCGAGGCGTAAAGCACCTTGTATTTTTGCGAAAGCGCGCACGCCACCTGCGACATAAGCGTAGATTTGCCTATGCCGGGATCGCCGCCGAGCAGTACGAGCGAAGAGGGAACTATACCCCCGCCGAGAACGGTGTCGAGTTCGTCTATACCCGACTTTACGCGCACGGTTTTTTCGCTCTGCACGTCGCCGAGCCGAACGGGTTTTTCGTAAATTCTCTGCGCGGCGGAAGCCGATTTTTTCTCTTCTACGGTTTCGGTAAGTTCTTCGGTTATACTGCCGAATTTTCCGCAGGACGGACACCTGCCGAGCCACCCCGGCGTTACCGCTCCGCATTCCGAGCAGACGAACCTGCTCGTAGTTTTGATTTTAGCCATTTTCTTTCTCCGTAAGACAATACGCCTGAACGGCGATGCCTTCTTCTCTGCCCACTATTCCTATGCCTTCGAGCGTGGTGCAGGTGATGCCCAACGCGCTTTCCTCGATGCCCGACAACTTTGCTATATTTTGAGCGATAACCGCTCTATAAGGCGATAATTTGGGTTTTTGAGCCATTATCACCGCGCTTATATTTACGACCTTATAACCGTTTTCGCGCAAAAGTCGCATAACCTCGTTATATAATACGACGCTTGAAATGCCCTTATATTTTTGGTCGGTATCGGGGAAAAGTTTGCCTATATCGCCGAGCGCGGCGGAAGACAAAAGCGCGTCCATAATCGCGTGCAGTAAAACGTCCGCGTCGCTATGACCGAGTAAGCCTTTCGTGTGCGGAATTTCTATTCCGCCGAGGATAAGTTTTCTGTTTTCGACGAGTTTATGCAGGTCGAAACCCGTACCCGCGCGGAGCGACGCCGACGGCGAAAAGTCCTCTGCATAGGTGAGTTTTTTATTAGTCGTTTCGCCGTCCACAAGGCGGCATCTGCCCACGAATTTCGCAAATAAACCCGACTCGTCGGTAAAGTCGGCGTAATTTTCGCCGCAACGTTCGTATGCGGACAAAAGCAATTTTTTATCGAACGCCTGCGGCGTTTGCACGCAGTATAAAATTTTACGCCCCGCCTCGGTTATAAGGCGATTATCGCCGTCGTAACTGACTTTGGCGATTGTGTCTGTCGCGGGAACGCACGCCACGCCCGAACCGTAAATTTCCGCGCTTTCGGCGCAGGACAGCACGAGGTTTTCGGTGAGAAAAGGGCGCGCTCCGTCGTGGATAAGGACTATATCGCCCTTTGCCTCAAGAACGCCGTTTTTAACCGACTCGAATCTCGTTGCGCCGCCGCGGACGAGTTTTATTTTTGCACCGAGTTTTTTCGCGATTAAAGAAAAGCCTTCTTCGTCCGCGGCGGCGCATACCACTACTGTTTCGGCTATTTTATCGCACGCGCAAAAGACGGAAAGAGTTTTTTCAAAACACGGTATTCCGTTCACGGGTTGAAAGAGTTTGTTTCGGTTAAAGTTTGCCCGCGAGCCGTTTCCGCCGCAAGCGATAATCGCGCTTATCATTTTTTCGTCCTTTTGGTTTTCTTTAGGTTTTTCGTTTCGATGGTTCGAGGGGATTGCCACGGCACTCCGTGCCTCGCAATGACAGCAAGAACAAGGTTCTGTAATTCACCCTCCCGGGAGTTTGCTCACTCGGCATTGACGCAAAAACAGTTGAATTTCCGTGTCATTGCGAGGGAGCATAGCGACAGCGGCAATCCGTTGGAATAATGGGCGGAGTATATGCCGCACTCTTTGTTCACAGGGATCGCCACGCTAACGCTCGCGATGACAGCAAAAACAAGGTTCTGTAACTCACCCTCCCGGGAGTTTGCTTCGCTACGCTCGCAAAGACAGTTAAATTTCCGTGTCATTGCGAGGGAGCGTAGCGACCGCGGCAATCCGTTGGAATAATGGGCGGATATATGCCGCGCACTTTACTCACGGGGATCGCCACGCTAACGCTCGCGATGACAGCAAAAACAAGGTTCTGTAATTCACCCTCCCGGGAGATTGCTTCGTCGCTCCGCCTCCTCGCAAAGACGGTTTTTTGAGAGGAAGTACGAAAACTGCTACTCTATTATCTCGTAAAGTGAGGAAACTTCGTCTTTTTTGACCGTTTCCTTTAAGGAAAGTACGCGGAATTTTACCGTTTCGTCCCCGAAACGAATTTCCACTTCGTCCCCGATTTTCAGCGAGTACGCGGGCTTTACTTCGCGCCCGTTTACCGATACTCTTCCGCCTTTTACCGCCTCGTTGGCGACAGTCCTTCGCTTTAATATCCGCGAAACTTTAAGAAATTTGTCTATTCGCATATTCTGCCTTTCAAAAAAAATTAAAAAAATTTTATAATTATTATAAAATAACCCGAAAACGCTTGACGAATTTAAAATTTTCGGCTATAATCATATAATGCTATAATATCTATAATAGCGTCTTTTTGCGCTTTTTTTAGATTTTTAAGGATTTTCGGCGGCAAAACGCCGTTAAATTTCCGTTTTCAAGGGTATTATACACCTAAACGGAAATTAAAGCAAGACTTTTTTCGCAAAAAAACTCAAAGGAGAGATTTTAATGACGCGCAATTTACCGATACAAAAGTTCGGCAACGTCGAGAGAAGAACGTTTGCAAAGACCGTAGAAGTACAGCCGATGCCGTATCTTATCGAGATTCAAAGGGATTCCTACAATGCCTTTATCGCGGAGGGTATAAGCGAAGTTTTCGAGGACTATTCGCCTATAACCGACTATTCCGACCGTTTCGAACTTTATTTTCTCGACCACTCGCTTTCGGATAAGCCCAAGTACGAGGAAAAGGAATGCCGCGACCGCGACGCTACTTACGCCGTTCAGTTAAAGGTGAAAGTCAGGCTCGTGAACAAAGTTACGGGCGAAATAATAGATCAAGACGTGTTTATGGGCGACCTCCCCAAAATGACGGAAAACGGTTCGTTCATCATAAACGGCGCGGAGCGCGTTATAGTTTCGCAACTCGTGCGTTCGCCCGGCGTGTACAACGGTTTCGAGTACAGCAAATCGGGTAAAAAGATGTTCAACACCACCGTTATCCCCAACCGCGGCGCGTGGCTCGAATTCGAGCAGGACGCCGACAACGTGCTTTGGGTCAAGGTGGACAGAACGCGTAAACTCACCGCGTCGCTCCTTCTCCGCGCGCTCGGTTTCGGCTCTAACGAGCAGATCAACGCCGTTTTCGAAAACGACCCGATGATGAACGAAACCATGTCCAAAGACGCTGCGCAGACCGAGAGCGAAGGCTTATACGAATTGTACAGAAGAATTCGCCCCGGCGAAGTTCCCACCGAGGACGCCGTTCGTCAACAACTCAAAAATCTCTTCTACGATCCGAGAAGATACGATTGCGCCAAGGTCGGCAGATATAAGTTCAACAAACGCCTCAATATGGGCGTGAGAGCGGTCGGCTGCACGGCTTACGAAGATATAGTTTCCGAGGACGGCGAACTTATAGTAAAGCAAGGCGAAGTTATTTCCGCCGAGCAAGCCAAACTCATACAAAACAGCGGCATAAACGAAATTTACGTAAGGGTTGACGGCGACAAAAAGCACAAGATTATCGCCAACAACGCCGTGGAATTCAAAGCGATTACGGGTATAGACCACCACGTGTTCGGTCTTACCGAAAATATCCACTACCCCGACTTCAAGTTTGAAAAACAACTTGCCGAAGAGGCGAAGGGCGGCGATATAAACGCGGTTGCGGACAAGTACGCCGACGCCATCAACGATATTTTCTACGTGGAAGAATCCACCGCGGCGGAAGAGGACCAAAAACCCGAAGAAAAGAAGAACGCCGAAAAGAGAGTGGAACTCCGCAGAAGATTCGTATTCTCCTGCCGCGCGCTCTTCGATATTCTCGAAGGCGAACCCGTAGAGAAACTCACCGCCGAGCAGAAGAAGAACGTAAGACTCGCGCTCGACAAACTCAACCACAAGCACATAACCGTGGACGACATCATCGCAACGGTTTCGCTCAACCTCGACTTAAACTACGGCATAGGCACGGTGGACAACATAGACCACCTCGGCAACAGGCGCGTGCGTTCGGTAGGCGAACTTTTGCAAAATCAATTCAGAATAGGTATTTCCCGTCTTGAAAGGGTTATCAAAGAGCGTATGTCCACGCAAGACCCCAAGGACGTTTCGCCCTCGGGACTTATAAACGTAAGACCCGTTTCGAGCGCGATTAAAGAATTTTTCGGTTCTTCGCAGTTGTCGCAATTTATGGATCAGACCAACCCGATAGCCGAACTTACGCACAAGCGTAAACTTTCCGCGTTAGGACCGGGCGGTCTTAACCGCGAACGCGCCACTTTCGAGGTCCGCGACGTTCACTACACCCACTACGGTCGTATGTGTCCGATAGAAACCCCCGAAGGTCAGAACATAGGTCTTATTACCTCGCTTTCGGCTTACGCAAAGGTAAACGAATACGGCTTTATAGAGTCGGCTTACCGTCGTATAGACAAACAAACGGGCAAGGTTACGGATATAGTAGACTACCTCACCGCCGATCAGGAAGACGCGTTTATAATAGCGCAGGCAAACGAGCCGCTCGACGAGGAAGGTAGATTTATCCGCGCCCGTGTAGCGTGCAGACGCCGCGACGAAATAACCGAACTCCCCAAGGAAGAAATCGACTATATGGACGTATCGCCCAAACAACTCGTTTCGGTAGCGACCGCGCTTATACCCTTCCTTGAAAACTGCGACACCAACCGTGCGCTCATGGGCTCGAATATGCAACGGCAGGCAGTTCCCCTTTTAAAACCCGAAACGGCTATAGTCGGTACGGGTATAGAGGCTAAAATCGCATACGACTCAGGCGTACTCGCAATCGCCAAGAACGACGGCGTAGTCAAGTTCGTTTCGGGTAGCGAAATAATCGTTACCGAGGACGACGGCACTACGGGCGGCTACGACAGAGTTTACACCCTTAAAAAGTTCGAGCGTTCCAACCAAGGCACTTGCCTTAACCAACACCCCATAGTTTCTACGGGCGACAAGGTTAAAAAAGGCACTATACTTGCAGACGGTCCTGCGACCTGCGACGGCGAACTCGCACTCGGCAGAAACATTCTCATCGGCTTTATGACGTGGGAAGGTTACAACTACGAAGACGCTATACTTCTTTCCGAAAAACTCGTGCAGAACGACGTGTTCACCTCTATCCATATAGAAGAACATGAGATAGAGTGCCGCGAAACGAGGCTCGGCGAAGAGGAAATCACGAGAGATATACCCAACATCGGCGACGACGCGCTTAAAGATTTGGACGAAAACGGCGTTATAAGAATAGGCGCGGAAGTTACGAGCGGCGATATTCTCGTAGGTAAAGTTACGCCCAAGGGCGAAACCGAACTCACCCCCGAAGAAAGACTTTTACGCGCTATCTTCGGCGAAAAAGCAAGGGAAGTTAGAGATTCCTCGCTCCGCGTTCCTCACGGCGAAGGCGGTATAGTAGTAGACGTTAAAAAATTCTCGCGCGCCAACAAGGACGAACTTTCGCCCGGCGTAAGCGAACTTTACAGAGTTTACATCGCTCAAAAGAGAAAGATTTCCGTCGGCGACAAGATGGCGGGTCGTTACGGTAACAAGGGCGTTATTTCGAGAATACTGCCCGAAGCGGATATGCCGTTTATGGCGGACGGAACGCCTTTGCAGATCGTTCTTAACCCCCTCGGCGTTCCCTCGCGTATGAACATAGGTCAGGTACTCGAAGTACACCTTTCGCTCGTATGTAAACAACTCGGCTGGAAGATAGCCACCCCCGTATTCGACGGCGCGTCCGAAACCGATATAAGAGAACTTCTCGAAGAAAATCACTTCGTGAACCCCTACGGCGAAGTTGACGGTAAAATTCAACTTTACGACGGCAGAACGGGCGAACCGTTCGAGCACCGCGTTACCGTGGGTTATATGTATATGATTAAACTCCACCACCTCGTAGACGATAAGATTCACGCCCGTTCGGTAGGACCTTATTCGGTGGTAACGCAACAACCCCTCGGCGGTAAGGCTCAATTCGGCGGACAACGTTTCGGCGAAATGGAAGTCTGGGCGTTGGAGGCTTACGGCGCGTCGCACATTCTGCAGGAAATACTCACCGTCAAGTCCGACGACGTAGTGGGCAGGGTAAAAACTTACGAATCCATAGTAAAGGGCAACGATATTTCCGAACCGGGTATCCCCGAATCGTTCAAAGTTTTGTTAAAGGAACTTCAATCGCTTGCGCTCGATATGAAAGTGCTTACCGAAAACCACGAGGAAATCAACCTTAAAGACCTCACCGAAGAACCCGACGACTATATGCC
>CAVLAV010000013.1:7421-15635 GCA_963660735.1 bacterium | reverse complement strand
GGGTAAGGTGTATATGCCGAGCGGAAACGCCCACGGGTACGGTGAAACCGTTGGTCGGCGTCTTGTCGGCGGTTTTTGCAAGGCTCTCCATAACGAGCCGCGTGATTTTTTCTATTTCGATATTATCCATAGAAAATCCGCCTTATTTTATGTATAATAGTAGTAGGGGTGTGTATTTACGCCCCTTTTTACGCTGAATTTCGTTTTCTTTTCCGAGCCGAAGGCAATGCCTTCGGCTCGGATAAAAACGCCGATTTTACTTTAATACGGGTAAAATCTTCTCTACGTCGCTATGCGGTCTGGGTATTACGTGAGTCGCAACGAGTTCGCCGAGTTTGGACGCGTTAGCCGCGCCAGCCTCTACTGCGGACTTAACCGCGCCTACGTCGCCTCTTACCATAACGGTTACGAGTCCGCTACCGATTTTCTCAGTGCCGATAAGTACGACGTTGGCAGCCTTTACCATAGAATCTGCCGCTTCGATCGCTGCGGTAAGACCTCTGGTTTCAACCATACCTAATGCTTCGAGTGCCATTTTTGTTTCCTCCGAAATTTAAATTTCTTTTATATAACTTTCGTTATTTTCGCTTTTTAAAGCCGCTTGTCTTTTGGCAAGCATACTCTTTTGTAACCTGTCCGCCGATTTGTTTACTACTTTCCAGATTTCTTCGTGCGGATTTGCTATCACCGCTTTTCCGACGGGTTTTTTAATACCGCCTTTATCCGCCGCGTCGATAGCCGCTTTGACAGCCGAAACTTCGCCGCGAATTATAATCGTTACGAGTCTGCCGCCGAGTTTCTTCTCCCAGGTAACGAACTCTACGTCCGCCGCCTTACACATAAGGTCGAGAGCATTTACCGCGGCAACTACGCCCGATATTTCAAAAAAGCCGAGTGCGTTTCCCATTAGTTTTTTCCTTCCGAAATTACTTTATAACGGGCAAAATCTTCTCTACGTCGCTATGCGGTCTGGGTATTACGTGAGTAGCAACGAGTTCGCCGAGTTTGGACGCGCTCGCCGAGCCTGCCTCTACCGCAGCCTTAACCGCGCCTACGTCGCCTCTTACCATAACGGTTACGAGTCCGCTACCGATCTTTTCAGTGCCGACGAGCGTTACTTGCGCCGCTTTTACCATAGAGTCTGCCGCCTCAATCGCTGCGGTTAAACCTCTCGTTTCTACCATACCTAATGCTTCGAGTGCCATATTTTTAATCCTCCGATTTTTTTACTTTCTTTTATTAGATAACGCTTTTTATAAGGCGGTTATCAAGCCTTATCCATACCGCTGAGTTTCAACATTTTTTCGGTGTCCTCCGCGGGATTTGCTATTATATGTTCGGCCACGACGCCCGTCGTGCTTTCCGCAACCGCGCGCGCCGCTTTAAGTCCCGCCTCTACGGCGGAAACGTCGCCACGAATTTTTATGGTTACGAGCAACGGCACGGGAAGTTTGTCGGCGTTTGCCGGTTTGTTTTTATCAAAATTTTCAAGCGTTACGTCCGCCGCTTTGCACGCCGCGTCCGCCGCAAGGAAAGCCGTCGTAAGACCGAACACTTCCAAAATACCTACTGCTTTTGCCATATTTGCTCCGTTTAATTAGTTATATTTGCCGTTACGCCTTTTCAACACTTTACGCAACGACGCGTTTCTGTTACCGTCTTTGCAAGCGTAGCGACGCAATCTCCCGGGAGAGTGAACTTCAACGGAATACCTACTCCGTACTTTACTCCAAGGGATTGCCGCGGTCGCTTTGCTCCCTCGCAATGACAATGAAAAAACGAATTGCCGCCTTATTATTTATTGATTATTGCAATTTTCAGTCCCTGCATCGAAAGGTTAGTCTTTAACGCCTCGTTTATCTCTTCCAAGGGGAAACGGTGCGTTATAAGGTCTTTCATCGGGAGTCCGATTGCCTGCGCGCGTTTAAGGAAGTCGAACGTAGTAGCGTAATCGCGAAGGGTGTAAACCCAACTGCCTACGAGCGTTATTTCCTTTGCGCAAAGGTCGAAGTGGGGATTGATCGTTGCGTCGCCGCCGTTTATAAAGAAGCCGAGTTCGCACAGACCGCCGCCCTTTCTTATCATCTTATAGATATTTGCGTGCGCAACGGGGTTGCCCGTGCATTGAAAAGCAAAGTCTGCGTAATGTCCGCCGAAAGCCTCTTTTACCGCCTCGCCGAGCGCCTCCGCACCCTTGTAGTTTCTGAAATCTACGGACTTTTCCGCGCCCATTCTCTTGGCAAAGGCAAGACGATTTTCGTTACCGTCTACCGCGACTATGTTCTCTATACCCATCGTGCGAAGAACGGCTATGCAGATAAGACCGATAGGTCCGCAACCCTGCACTACCACTCTCGAATTGAAACGAAGTATGCCCGTGGTCTTGGCGCGTTCTACAGCGTGTACCAAAACCGCGCAAGGCTCTATCAAAACTCTCGAATCGAGATCGAGGTCGCTTACGTTGAATACCGTAGAACCCTTTTTGATAAGGATATAATCAGCAAACCAACCCGTAAAATAATCGTCCCCGATATTTTTGATAAGTCCGTAAACGTCGGCTTTACCAACGTTTTGTTTGTTAAGGTCGTACATAGTGATTTCGGGGTCGTCCGCGAAAATCATACAGGTAACTACCTTATCGCCTATTTTAAGCGACTTACCCGCGCTGTCCTTAACGACGTTTTTACCCATTTTGACTATTTCGCCCGTGCCTTCGTGTCCTAAAACGACGGGGATAAGTCCGAACGGATCGCGTTTGAACTCGTGAGCGTCCGTGCCGCAAACGCCGCAACCCTCTACTTTAACGAGGATATCGTCGTCGCCGACCTCGGGAATTTTATACTCCTGAAGTTCAAATCTCTCTTTTTCCACGAGCATAGCAACGCGCGCTTTTTCGGGTATAGCCTTACTCGACGCCGTAACCGACGGAGCGGAAGTTCCGCCCATCTCGCTTAAAATCTTTTTTACTATTTGTTCGATATTTTCATTATTCATATTGATATTCCTTTATGAACGATTTTATCGTTTTTCGCTTAAAACTTATCTTATGCAAAGGCTTTCGACCATAACGCATCTGCGCGATTTGGTGAAAGTGTGCGCCGCGGTCAGTCCTTCGCCCGTGCGGCTTGCTATTGTGAAAGTACAATAACCTTCGCCGCCGAAACCGAGAGCCGCGTAAGACGGTCCGTTTTTAACGAGAATAGCCGTATCTATCGCTTTTGCATACTGCGTTATATGGTCCACGTTTTTGGAGTGGATATGCGCGCTGTGCCTGTTGCCGTGTTCGAGCCATACCGCTTTTTCTACCGCATCGTCAAAATCTTTCGCCCTTACCACGCCCAAAATAGGCATCATAAGTTCGGTTGCGATAAGCGGATGTTCCTTTTCGCCCTCGAAGGTTATGCAACGGATAGAATCGGGAACGTCTACGCCAACCATCGCAAGCAGTGCTTTCGCGCTCCTGCCCACGCATTTACGGTTAAGTCCCTTGGGCGTAAGAACGGTTGCGATAAGTTTATCCTGCACCTCTTTGGAGGCAAGATAGCAACCCTGCTCTTCCACCATATATTGCATAAGTCTGTCGCAAACTTCGTCTACGGCGACTATTTCTTTTTCGGCAATACAAGGCAGGTTGTTATCGAAAGTACAACCGTTTACTATATCCTCGGCGGCTTTTCTTATATCGGCGGTTTCGTCCACGAGTGCGGGAGGATTGCCCGCGCCCGCGCCTATTCCGCGCTTGCCCGAAGAAAGTACCGCGGTAACTACGCCCGGTCCGCCCGTAGCCACGAGCAGTTGGATATCCTTGTGGTGCATCATAACCGCGCTCGAATCCAAAGTCGGCTTATAGAGCGAACAACAGATATTTGCAGGTCCGCCTGCCTCTACGCACGCTTTGTTGACCATATCAACCGCGTAATTGGAAGTTTTAATCGCCGCGGGGTGCGGATTGAACACTACGGTGTTGCCTGCGGCAAACATACCTATCGTGTTGCAGATAATGGTTTCGCTCGGATTGGTACAAGGCGTAATCGCGCCTATTACACCGAACGGACCCATTTCTATAAGGGTAAGCCCTTTGTCGCCCGACCACGCGGTAGTTTTAATATCTTCCGTACCGGGGGTCATTTCGGCGACGAGCCTGTGTTTCATTATTTTGTGTCCGACGTTACCCATACCCGTTTCTTCAACGCCCATACGCGCAAGAATTTCGGCGTTTTCTATCGTCTTTTTACGGATATTGGCGATAACTTTTTCGCGGGCGTCGAGAGGCATCTTTTTAACTACCTCCTGCGCCTTTTTAGCCGCCGCTATCGCGTCGTTCATATCGTCGAAAAGCCCCATACTGCCCGTAGGCTCGGTAAGGTTAAGTTTCGCCACGACCTGTTTTACGATTGCGGACACGTCATTATCGGTAAATTGCATCTGAATTTCTCCGTTTAACTTATTTGTTAAGTCCGAGTTGCTCTATAACTTTTTTGGTTATAGCCGCTATAGTTTCTTCGTCGGCAGACTTATCGTCGCTCGAACAACCCGCGCCGCAGGACTCGCAGTTATGACAACTGAACTCGCCCTTCTTGTTGTTAAGGCAAATGTTTGCGGGGTGTTTACCCTTTAAACCGAACTGACGGCGAATTTCGTAAAGTCTTTCGACCTGCGCCTTGGAAAGTTCCTTCGGACCGCCGAGAAGTCTTGAATTGAACAAGAGTTTTGCGTAGAACTCGACAGATTCCATTTTGTGATACGCGTTAAGGAGCGAATCGGAATAAGTGAGCGCGCCGTGGTTAGCCAAAAGAACGGCGTCGAAATATTGAAGATATTTGGAAACCGCGTCGGGAATTTCGTTGGTAGAAGGAGTGCCGTATTCAGCGATAGGCACGCAACCGAGCGCGATAACGGCCTCGGGCATAATGGGTTGAGTCAAAGGAATACCCGCTATCGCGAAAGAAGTCGCGTAAATGGGGTGCGCGTGTACTACCGATTGAACGTCGGGTCTTTCCTTATAAACTCTCATATGCATTTTGATTTCCGACGAAGGTTTAAAGCCGGGGTTGGCTTGCAACACGTTACCGTTTTCGTCTACTTTGCAAATGTACTCGGGGGTCATAAATCCCTTCGACACGCCCGTGGGGGTGCAGAGGAATTCGTGATCGTTGAGTTTTACGGAAATGTTTCCGTCGTTTGCGGCAACCATTCCTTGGTTGTAAATCCTTTTGCCGATGTCGCAAATCTGCTTTTTGATTTCAAATTCGTTTACCATTATGATCTCCTTATAATCATTTTGATTATATTTTTTACTTATTTAATCTTTCTTATCCCATCCGAGATAAGTAATTAACTCGTCTAAACCTTCGCGCGTAACGCTGTCCACGAAAAACACTTTTTCGCAACCCGCTATCTCGAGCCATTCCTTGGCAAGATTTTTGTCCGCGTCGGGCGAATTTATCTGCGTTACTATGCCTATCACCTCGCGGGTGGCGGTTGCCGTGGACGCGGGCGAATAGAGCGAAAACGGCTCGTTTGCCGCAAGCACGAAACCTATTACGTCAACCTCGTAAGAATACAGCGCAAGTGCAAACCCAAACTGCTTGTCCTCTATATATTCCCCCGGGGGATCTATTATATATTGACTATAATTTACGTACTGCGTTTTGTGGTAGGCTATATCCTCGCCGTAAAGGGCTTGGGTAAGAGTGGTTTTGCCCGCTCCGCTCCTGCCCATAAACATAATTTTCTTTTTCACGTTTTGGTCAGGCGGCAGGTCGTAAATTTAAGCACGTTTTCGGCGTAATTCAAAACCGCCTCTATGGAAGTGGAAACCTCGGACACCGTGCCGAGCAATATGAGCGTACCGCTGAACCTGTCCACGAAGCCTATTTCCACGCCGCTCGCCTTTATCGCTATGTCCGCGGTTACTATCGCGGATTCCGCAGGCGTCATACACACTATGCCTATCGCGTTTTTGGAATAATCCACCGCGGGGTTAAGCCCGAGTTTGCGGTACATTATCGGGTCGGGATTTGCGATTACGTGCGCAAGCGTGATCTGTTTGCCGGGAACGAGTTCCTGTACTATTCTTAATTTTTCCTTACCGGAAAGCGCCTCGTTTAGTTCCATAGCTAAATTATACACCACAATTAAACGAATGTCAACACAAAACAACAAAAAAATCAAACTTTTTTGTGTAAATTCGTTGTTTTATGTTGTTTTCATTGTAAAATTTTAGAAAAACGGCTCAAAATTATTGTTTTTTGATAAAATTTGTAGTATAATAGAACTATGCAGGCGAAAATGGACTTACATACCCACTCCGTTGCGAGCGGGCATCATACCACCGACACGGTTACGGATATGGCGCGCGAGGCGAAAAAACGCGGCGTAGAATATCTCGGCATAACCGAACACGCGCCGAAAATGCTCGGCTCGTGCGGAAAGAGTTATTTTTCCTCGCTTGCGTATTCGGACAAAAAACTGTTCGGCGTAAATATCCTATACGGCGCGGAACTCAACGTTTTAAGCCGCGACGGCAGAGTCGATTTAGAAAAGTCGGACTGCAAAAATTTAGTTTATTGCATAGCCTCTCTTCATAAGGAAATTTTCAAACCCCAAAGCGAAGAAGTAAACACACGCGCGCTCGTCGCCGCCTGCGAAAATCCGCTCGTAAATATCATCGGACACCCCGACGACCCGACTTACGAGATCAACTTTTCTTTGCTTACCGACGCCGCCAAAGCAAACGGCACGATTCTCGAATTCAACGCCGTAGGCGTCAGCAAAAACGGCTATCGAGGTTACAATATTTACGGTCTTATAGAGATGCTTTTGCTTTGCGAAAGAAAAGGCGTTTATATCTCGCTCGGCAGCGACAGCCACGGCAAAGACCACATACTCGAATTCGACAATATATATAAGGTATTACAAATAGTGAATTTCCCCGACGAATTAGTAGTGAACTACTCGCCCGAAAAATTCTTTTCCTTATTAAAAAAATAAATATTCTCCTTCTGAAAATGCCGAAAGCAAGTGTTATCAAACTTGCCTTCGGCACTTTTATATGCCTTGCAAAAACGTTTAATTTACAAATTTTGTAAAGTTTTTTTGAAATTTTATTGACAACGTTGCTATGCCTATGTTACCATTTAAGTGAAAATCGTGTAAACGACATATTTTCGTATAAGATTTTCAAAAAACACGTTAAGGAGGTTTTATTGTGAGGAATAATAAAATCAAAGGCAAACTCGTTTCAATCCTTTTATCCGTAGTTTTATCGCTCGGTTTTTTGTTGCCATCGTTTCAGATGAATAAAGTTTATGGGGCAAGCGAAAACATCCAAACGACAAACACCGATGATACCGATTATAATCCTTCGGACTACGGAATGGATGAATTCTTAAATCGGTTTGACGATTACGAATGCACACTTGACACAAATTTAACACAGGCGTTGATAAGCGCGACGAAATACATAGGCAACTACACGGAAATTTATGAAACTCGTTTCAATTATATAGACGGCGGACTTACGTTATTTGAAATAACAGTCAAAACGTACAACAATAGACGCGAAAAAGTTGCTGAAGATAATTATATCGCCCTGTTATATTTCGATGAAGAGGAAGACGAATATTACGTAAATTCCGATGACGAAATCATTTCGTTAAGCGAACTTATAGAAGAATACGATATGGAAAGTCGTATAGCGGGTGTGGATGACGTTGCTATTGCAATTGCATCGTTAGCCGTGGCGGCTGTGATAATTTGTTATCCCTACGTAAAAACCGTAGTAACAACGGTCGTTTGTTGGGTCGTATCGTTCTGGCGTTGGCTAAGAGGCGTGTTTATCACCAAAAACGTAAGTACAACAATTACGTATTATCGGATAAACGTTTTTGAGCGTGAATTTGATTTAGAAAAGATTGAAAGTTGGGATGGCAATCAATATGACGTAGGGAGTTATTATTTAGCCATTGTTTTAGGACCGTCCGTGTATATTTCAGCGCAAGACATTACCGAAGGCGAAGCGGTAGGCGTACTAACTATTGAAAAAGAAGTCTTTGTAGAAGGCTTTAAGTGTCAATTAAATACCTATACACGAGAAGAGTTAAACGCTAAAAGTATTGCCGAAAAAGCAGCATCAAACAATGGACGACATGAAATCGAAAGACATGAATATCATGGTGGATATAAAGCAGGAGTTTATTTTTACCATTACCA
>CAVLAV010000013.1:0-7411 GCA_963660735.1 bacterium | reverse complement strand
CCCGGTCCAAAAGGCATGCGCGGATTGCCACATAGTTTTTTCGGCACACCCGAAATAAGAATGTAGGGGACACTAATTATGCGTGTGAGCAAATGGAAAAGGGATGAGGTTAAATTTATTTGCCTGACACTTGAGAAACCATCCAAATCGGGGTTAAGAGAAAAACCTAACCCTTTGAATTTAGACTTTAGTACGTTGCAAGCAAAGGCGAGTGAATACAATACAAAAAACAACTTACCCGTAGTAAATAAAAATGATAAAACGATTGTGGAAATAGAAGACTTAATTATAAACAAGTACGGCGGAAAAAAATTAGATACCGATTACTTTTATAATCATCTGAACGATTTTTATGGGTCTAAAAGGCAACCCGACCGTTTTAAAACGATGTCTCCGTGCCAGATTATATACGACTTCAACGATGAAATTATTCCCGACGAGTATTTTTATTCGTTTTACTTGATTCCGCTAAAAGATGAGTTTAAAAATATTGACGATTACGACAAGGAGTTGATTGCTTATATCACTTCAACTGACGGTAAATTTGTGTATGTTTCGGGTTTTATGATAGGCTTAATAAATTCTCTCGAATATCATAAGAAATTAGAATGCGACGTTGCATTTTGCACAGAAGGAAGTCCGCTCTATTACTCCGACGTAGTAGACCAAGATGAGGTACGACTCCACGACACTCGCGAATTTATTAAGGAAAGCAATCGTTTACAATCAAAAGTAACCGAATACAACTTAAAACACAATTTACCCGTAATAAATAAAAATAGTAAAACGATTGCACAAATAGAGAATTTAATTTTAAACAAGTATGGCGGGAAAAAATTAGGTACAACCTATTTTTATGAGCACTTAACCGATTTTTTTGGTCCCGCAAGAAATCCGGATGATTTTAAAATGATGTCTCCGTGCCAAATTATACTCAGTTTCACCGAAGAAATTATTCCCGATAACTATTTTTATTCGTTTTATTTAATTCCTCTAAAGGAAGAGTTTAAAAAAGCTAACGAATTCGACAAAGAATTGATTGCTTATATTACTTCATTTGACGGTAAATTTGTATATGATTCCGGATTTATGACAGGCGTAATAAACACTCTCGAGTTTCATAAGAAATTAGCGAACGATATTGCATATTGTGTAGACGACGTTCCTATCTATTTCGATTATGTAAACAATAAATTTAAAGACTTATAACGAGCATAGAATTACATGAAATAACAAAAATTTTAAACCAGGCGTCTATTTTTACCATTACCACCCCGGTCCGAGAGGTGAGCACAGATTGCCGCATAGTTTCTTCGGAACGCCAAAATTTAAAATATAGGAGGAAATCAAATATGACTGCAAATAATACCGATGTTGAAATCGCCATTAAACAATTGGAAAAAGCCGTTGAGGAAGGTAAACTTTTTAATCCCGAACCTCTTGACGTTGACCTTAACACCCTGCAGGCAAACGTGGCCGAATACAACCTAAAACATCATTTGCCGGTAATAAACAAAAACAGCAAGACGATTGCGCAAATTGAAGACGTAATCATAAACAAGTACGGCGGGAAAAAATTAGATACCGATTATTTTTATAATCATTTAACGGATTTTTTCGATCCGGCAGAAAATATTGATTATTTAAAATCTATCTCACCGTGCCATATGATACACGATTACACCGAGGAAATTATTCCCGACGAGTATTTTTATTCGTTCTATGTAATTCCCCTTGCAGCCAACCTGAAATGCAACGAAGATCACTATAAAGAATTGATTGTCTTTATAACTTCAGTCGACGGTAAATTCGTTTACGCTTCGGGAATTTTGACTTTTGTAATAAACTCTCTCGAATATTATTCTAAATTAGAAGACGATATTGCATATTGTGTAGACGACGTTCCTATCTATTTCGACTATGTCAACGGCAAATTTCAAGACTTATAACAAGCATAGACTTACACGAAATAACAAGAATTTAAAAAGCGGGCGAGGGAAAATATTTTCCCTCGCCCGCTTTTTGCGTATCGCAAAAACCGTTCGTTTAATTTTTGAATACGGTTGACTAACCCCGTAAATATATGGTAAAATATAGAAAAAAGAACGGGAG
The DNA here is from genome assembly GCA_963660735.1 of bacterium. Taxonomy (GTDB): domain Bacteria; phylum Bacillota; class Clostridia; order Christensenellales; family Borkfalkiaceae; genus UBA10281. The sequence goes on along the minus strand of CAVLAV010000013.1, from coordinate 5,299 downwards.
GCATTATGAATAAGAAATCAACCACTGATAAAGACGAAAGATTGAAAGTTTCCGAGTCAACGAAAAGCGGTACTTCAGTTCAAAGTTTAGACACCGAAAAAGTCGGAGTATTTTTACCCGCCGACGAACACGCTGCGGCAGCCGCTCTTTTTGACGCATTGGACGACGCAGGCACCGAATACGAAGTTCATTACGCCGACAACGTTAATACAATCCAAACAGAACAAATAGAGGACGCCGTCAACAAATCGCTTTATACCGTAATAGTCGTTTGGGCGATTGAACAAACGACGTTAGTCCCCGTTTTACAACAAGCGATTCAAGCGGGAATGAAAGTAGTTGCATACGGCGAATTTATTAACAACGTTCAGTTGAGTTATTTTGCCGGAGTAAACTATAAAAGAATAGGCAGAATTCAAGCGCAATATATAATCGACGCTATGGAGCAAGACGGAGAACCAGAAAACCACAACGTAATACTGTTTAAGGGTCTTAAAAATAAATCGACTACAATTGCAGACGGGGCGATACAAAAATTTTCGACGAATAACGTTCAATACGACCTTGTTCAAATAGACGACTACAATGACGAGTTCCGCTCGCATATAACCGCCGAACTTCAATCCGCATTCAGTTCGGGTGCGGGAGTTTTCGCAATATGCGCTTGTACGGATATATTCGCCGAAACGGTAATTACTTTTATTCAGAGTAGCGGCATAACCCCCGTTCCCCTAATTACGGGATTCGGACGCACCGATAATACGGAAGGATATATTGAAGACGGTCTGCAAAGCCTTTGTGTAGATATGGATTATGCCGCAACGGCTCAATCGTTAGCCGAGGCAACCGTTGACATAATAAGAGGTAATGACGTCGTATCCGATTTTACGATTGAGCGCCGAGCTTACGATATTCCTTCATCTTGTCCTATCGAATATATAACCGCCAACGACGAGGAAATTTCTATTGACGATAACGAGGAAGACGATTGGGGCGAAGAAAACGACGGAGATATTGCCCCGCCAACGCCGCCCACACAAAAAGAGTTGCTTGGCATAGAAATTGCCAATCAACCGACCAAATGCACTTATTACAATTACGAAAAATTCGACCCGACGGGAATGGTAGTTATTGCCGAATTTTCGGACGGCACGAAACGAGAAGTAAGCAACTACAGTTACACTACGGACGAACTCGAACCGTATGTTGAAGCCGTAACCGTATCCTACACTTATAACGGTACGACCAAAACCGCGGACGTAAGAATAGCTATGGAACCTCGCCTGTTGAAAGATATAACGGCAACCGCAAAAAAAGCCTATTTCCTTACGCACGAAGAAATAAAGTCCTCGGATTTCACCGTTACGGCAACTTACGACAAAGGCGACCCACGAACGGTTGATTCGGCGTTTTGCGGAATAAAAGGATTAAACACAACCGTAATTGAAAACGCGGGGGAATACGCTGCCCATTTTGAACTTATAGACTACGACGCAACAGAGCCTTGCGTTTGCGACCTTAATATAACCGTATATAAAAAGTTATCCGAGATCAGCGTCGTAGCGCTGCCCAAAAAGCAGGCGTACTATAAGGGCGAACGCTTTGAAAGGGACGGATTAGCAGTAAATAAAATTTACGCAAACGGCGACGCCGAAACGGTGGAAGTCGGACGGCTTACTATTATGCCGTCAATCGTAAAATTTGAAAACGGCAAAGACGAGGCGCAAATCACCCTGAAATATACCGAACACGGAATAACGAAAACCGCGGAATTAACCGTTCGCAAGAAAAACGGCGCGGAAGCCGAAGATTGCGACGTAACGCAAGATGCGGGCGTTTGCGGAGAAGGTTCGGTAAATTTAAGCACGGGCAAATTAACTTATCGTTTCGACGATTTTACCACACCCGATTCTTCCTGCCCCGTAACGGTTTCGCACGTTTATAAAGACGATTGCGCGGAGGATCTCGGCGTAGGCACGGGTTGGCGATTAAATTTCCACCAAAAAATAATCAAGCAGGAAAGCGCGTCTATCCAAACGTATAAATACGTAGACCAACGAGGCAAAGAATATTCTTTCAGTAACGGCTACGCGGAAGAAAACGGCAGATCTGCCACCCGTTGCGAAAAAGCAGGTTTAGACTTATACGCTCTTGAAAACGACGACATTAAATTGGTAGACAGAAGCAACAACTCGCTTATCTTCCGACTTATAAGCGGCGAATACAGGCTGACCGAAATACACAACTACCCCTCGTCAAAGGACTCCCCCTTGGCGGCGTATTCCGTAAATATAAACTATTCGTCCGACGGCAAAATTTCTTCCGTCGTGAGCGGCAGACTCATAAACGGCAATCGCGCGCGATTGAACTTTAATTACGGCGAAAACGGCTTGCTATCCTCGATAAACTACGGACGCGGAAATGACGGCGAACGCGTAGTTGCCTACGCATACTCCGACGGAAACTTGATTTCGGCGGTAAAAACGGCGAATAGTTCCGACCTACCCTACCGCTCGGAAATAATTTTCGATAATTCATCCGACAGATTTATCGTATACGAAGGCGCGCAAAACGCCGCATTTAAGCAAAAAACTATCGTATATACCCGTGATCCCGAAAAAAGCAGAGTAAAAACTATCTCCGAAGGTTTTAAAGGCTTAACTTTAGAAAACACCTCAATAAGTTATACGGGCAATTTCGGGCAAGGAACGGACGAAACCGCCGATATAATCCATACCGCTTTCGTTACCAAAAACGGAACGGTTACGGCAACGGCGTTTAATTCCTACGGCGCGGTTTCGCAATATTCCTACGAGATTAAAAACGAAGATCATAATAAGCCCGTAAAAATAAACGGCGCGCAGTCGCGAGGTTTCTCTTACGAGGAACTTGCCAAAGTTTATTCCGACACGCTCGACCTTTTCCACGACGACTTTGAAAACACTAATCCCAATTATAATCCCGATTGGAGCGGTTACAGCGGTTTCGGCAATATTTTTATAAGCGGAACGAGAAGTTTATGCGGGCGTAATTTAAGCAAGACTTTTTCGCTCGAAAACGTAATTTCCGACGATACCACAGTTTATATATCGTTTTGGGTTCAATCGTCGGCAAAAACGAATATCACCGTAAAAATCGAGCAAAATTCCGAAAGTGCGGAATTTACGCACTCGCCCGACGAGATAACTGGCAAATGGCAATTTATCGCTTTTTGTTTAGGCAAGCGCATAACGAACGATAAAATCACCTTGTCGTTATCTTCCGCCTCGACGATATATCTTGACGAAGTAAGGTTGACGAAACTCCCCTACGAAACTCCCGACGATATACCCGACGACGAATACGATTCTTTCGATTTACCGCTGAAATCGTATAACTATAACCCCGTAAACGGCAAAATCACCGTAACGGAGTGCGAATATAACGAAAATCATCTATTGACTCGTTGTAAAACCACGGAAGACGGAGCAAAAATTTCCGAAGAATTCCGCGAATACGAAAACGGACTGCTTAAAACCGTAAAACGATACGGTAAAGACGATAAGTACACGAAAGAAACTTACTCCTACGACGAAAACGGAATACTTTCTTCCGTCGAAGACGCCGACGGAACGCTTACCGTCTACACAAGCGGCGACGACTACGACCAGGCAACGCTCAAATCCGCCGATAGTACCGACCAAACGCAAAAGACCGTATACTTTGCAAACACTTCCGTTGCAAAAGAAATTCAATCAAGCGGCTATAAAAACGCGTTCAAATATCTTTCGGACGGCTATTTAAGCGAAGTAAAACACAGTTTCGATACCGTCGATTATCAAGGCAAGGTAAACTTTGAATACGACCGATATCACAACGTAAAAGCCGTGAAAATAGGCGATAAATCGCTCGTTTCATTAAAGTTCGACGATAAACACCTTAACGAAACCGCTTACGCCAACGGTTATACCTCGACTTACGCATACGACGCAAAACACAGACTTGTTTCCGTAACCGAAAAAGACGCCGCACAAACCGTAACCGACTCCGTAACCGTAACTTACGCGGATAAGACTGCGGACGAAGTTACCGTAACCCATTCCAACGGCGTTACTTACACTACCCGCGACTTACTTTCCGACGAAAAAACTTCCGAAAGTATAATCGAATTTACGGGCGTAAGCCGCAAATTAAAAGCGGTCGGCTTTGCCGCCAACCCCACGGGCAACGTATCTGCTACCGCTTATTATTTCGACGATACGAATATTCCGTTTGAAAAAATCATTATAACCAAAGATTCTTACGGACTTACTTCGTCTATCGTTAAAGCCTACCACGGCGGCTCGACTACCTACTCTTACGATTCGCTTTATAGGCTCACAGGCAAAACGACTAAATACTCCGCGAACTCCCCGTTCGAGGTAAATTATACTTATAATACTTCCTCGGGTAATATCGTAAGAAACTCTTTAAAGCAAGAGTTATTCAAAGTCGGTTCAAAGCAAGATTCGTTCGCCTACACTTATTACGATAACGGCAACGTAGCAACCGTAAGTTTAAACGGCAACCTTCAAAGCGATTATCGTTACGACGAGCAAAACAGACTTATTCGGGAGCGTAACTACGCGCTCGGCTTTGCCCGCGAGTATACTTACGATTACGGCGGCAATATTTCCGCCGTAAAGGAATACGCTATAGTAAACGGCACGGTTTCCTCCTCGCCCGTTAAAACGGATAGTTATAATTATTCCGTTTGCACCGCCGATTGCGGTCATTCGCCCGCTTGGAAAGATCAATTAAAGAGTTATAATAACCAAATTATATCTTACGACGAATCCGGTAATCCGCTCGTCTATTTCGGCAAGAACTTAACTTGGCACGGTCGCAAACTTAAATCCGTTAATTCCGTCAATATGGAGTACGACTATAACGGCTTGCGCGTTAAAAAAGGCGATAAAATATTCTTTTGGCAAAACGGCAATTTGATTGCCGAGCGTTGGGTTGAAAGCGGAAACGAAAAGTTTATTTACTACTATTACGACGAAAGCGGCATAAGCGGTTTCCGTTACGACAACACGGATTATCATTACCAAAAAAATATCTTCGGCGATATTATCGCTATTTACACCGCAAACGGACAATTACAGTGTAAATACGTTTATAACGCTTGGGGCGAGCATAAAATTTATAATGCCGACGGCGCGGTACTGTCTGCCGACAGTAATAATATAGGCAACTTAAACCCCATACGCTACCGCGGATATTATTACGACGAGGAATTTGCCCTCTACTATCTCCAAAGCCGTTATTACGACCCCGC
>CAVLAV010000012.1:0-15891 GCA_963660735.1 bacterium | reverse complement strand
GTCAAGACCCGTATCGAGTACGGCGACCACAACGCCGTCGCCCTGATATTCGAGCGAAGAACTGTCGAAAATACCCGTATCGTACACGTCTACGTCGTTGGTAACGGGCGTGGTTACGGCTTCCTCGTATACATCGCCTATGATAAGCGTAGCGTCGGAGCCGAAAAGTTTACCCGTTTTTTCAAAGTCGGAGGCTTTAAGGTTTATCTCGAAACCGCCGAGTACGGTGTCGTACGTTTCGCCCAAGGTGTAACTTATACCCGAAGCCGAAAGTTTTTTGATAAGTTTTTTGCGTTCGGTCTCAACGTTCTTACTTACGCTCGCCGCCGCGGCAGTCATAACGTAATCGGAAGCTGAAACGTCTTTCGCGGTCTTTTCGTAAGCGTCGAGTACGGAATCCGCATTGAGTTTGACTATAACGGAAATGATTTCGTTGTCGTCAACGTTTTCGGGCAGTTTATAAGTAACGCTCTCGTCGTAATAAGCCGAAAGGTCGTTATAATAAGAGGCGTTTACTTCCGTTATGTCCGAAATCGTTGATTTGCCGGCGTAAACGGACGAGTTCCGCGACTTGCCGTCCCCCGCAAAAAACGACGCGGCGATAGCCGTTGCCGTTATGACCGACAAAACTTTAACCGCTATTTTTTTGTTGTATAATTTTATTTTTTTCATAGATTCCTTAATTTGCGTTTACGCGACCGTAAGCATTTTTAAGCCCGCACACGCCGAATATACGGAAGGACTTTTCATCTTCCGTATTTGCCGAATGGCTAAAATTCTCTATTTTACTATTTTACACCAAATTTTTATAAATGTAAAATATTTTTAAGCGGCGAACGATATTTTCATTTATCGTACACCGTTAGGAGCCAATCGACCGCTAACCGCATATTGCCGTCGCTTATCCGCGACGGCAATAGCCGTATTCTACGCCGTTTCCTGCGTTTCCGGCGTTTCCTGCGCCTTGTGGACTATCTGAGCCTTTCCGTCCGCGACGGTGACTTCGAATGTAACCGAATCGCCCGTCTCTACCGTATATACACCGCTTTCGCTCTTTTCGCACTCCTGCGCCGCGAAATTCTCGCCGTTAAAATGAATTAACGTGATTTTATCCTCGGCTTCGTTTATATCGACGAAGTCCTCGCCGTTTTCGGCGTAAACCGTCTTCATTTGCTTTGCGGCAATCGTAGCGGTCTTGTAAGGTTTAATTTTGTCATCCGAAACTTCACCGCTCGCCTCGTCCTCTATCGAAACCACGTAGTAAGTCGTGGCGGTTATCTTGCCGGTGTTATCGGTCGTTCTCGACATTACGCTTACGACAAGACCTTTTTCGTCGGTCTCGATAATCGCAAGGTCGGTAGCCGTCGTTACCGCAACGCCGTCTTTTTTGACTACGAGCGAGTAAAGTCCGCCGTAAGTTTTTGTGGTTTCGGAATATACGAGTCTTTCTACTTCTACGGTATAACCGTTGCTTTCAAAAGTCTGACACCTTACGAACGCCGCAACCGTATAACCGCAAACACTCGATATATACTGATTTTTACCAACGGTAAGATAAAGTTTATAAGTCGAATCGTCGTGCGCGGGAAGAGTTTCCTCGCCCTCCGCTTTCTCGTATGCGGGTACGGTAAACTCTACGACGTAAAGCCCCGCATTGCTATAGTAGTCTATATGCGCGACTTTAAGTTGTATAAGCCTGTCGTTGCTATCCTTAATACCCGAACCCGTAAGGAAGTTAGTAGTAATCGTCCTGTTAGCGGCAATCTCATTGCCTTCCTCGTCGTAGTCGAACACGACCTGAACCGTACCTCGGGTATTTGTAACCGTACTTGCGAGATTCGTGCCGAGTATCGAGTCGATGTAATACGCCATATAGTACGTACCGAGATATACGTCGGAATAAGCGTCTACCACGCGTTTAAGCGAAATTATTTCAAATACGCTCGTAGACTTACCTTCGTCGTTTACCGAGTAGGTAAGGTCGAGATACAATCTCATATTACCCTCGCCTGCGGAAATCGAGAAATAAGTTACGTAATCGTCGCCCGATTTTTCTCTTACCACTCTGCCGGAATACCAATCGCTGTTTCCGTTAAACTGTATTTGCGCGGTCGCACTGAAAGTATCCGAACCGTTAGGACGGAATTTAAGCGCGGTGGCGTAAAGTTTAATACCGGTGCCGCCCGAAACGGGGTATTTTTGATCGTATTTTGCCTCGTCGCCCTCGCCCACTATATTACGAGTGAACGCAATGGTCGCGCCGCTATTGTATTGATACTCTTCGCCGCGGAAGATTTTTTTCTCGTGCGTATCGCTTTGCGGATCGTATACGCCGAAATCTTCTTCTACAAAGTTATAGCGGTTAAGTTTGCTTTCGTCGTATTCCTCGTCTTCCTCGGGTTGATGATAAATCATCATCTTATTGTCCTTGGAAACGGTGTAGAAATATCTCGTGCTGCCGTTATAAAGCGCGTAACCGTACTCGGTAAAATAAAGCGAATGGAAATCTTCGGTATAATAGCCGAATTCCGTAAACGTTCTCATTTCGGCGGACTTATCAGCCGTATCTATCTCGTAAATGCAAGCGTCCGAACCGTCGGAATTGACGAAGTAGATAAGGTTGTCGGTAATAAGAATATAGTTACCGGTATCTACAACGCCTTTTTTGCTGTATCTCGTCGCACCGTTGGCGTTATCGAGTCTTATCATAGACCAGTCGTCGCCGTTTACGTAAAGTTCGACTTTTTCGTCGTGTATAACGATAAAGTTCTTATACGAGGTGTTATTGAATACGAGTACGCCGAGTTTGCCTACGGTTTGTTTTTCCTCACCATTCTCGGTATAAGTTACGGTATAAACGCCGTTCTCACCAACCTCGTAAGTGCCGTGCTCGTCAACGTAAGTTTCTATTTTGCCGTCGACTATTCCTGCGGTCGTAAAAATTTTAGCGGTACCGTAGCCGTCGAGCATGATATAATAATTCGTGTAGTAATTGTTATCCGTCTGAATATACGTTCCGTACTCGTCGCCGCGTTTGGTAGCGGTTTCGCCTGTGACGTCGAAATAATAAACTACGGTGCTGTCTTCGTCGATAAACCTTATAACCATCTTGCGAACGCCATCGGTAGTTTCATCGGAAAGTACCGAGTATTGTCCGGAAACGTCATCGAATTTTGCGCCGAAACCAAACCCGTCGACTTTAAGCGTTCCGTCCTCCGTAACGATAGTTTCGTTATAATCGCCTTTCATAGCGAAATAATAACTATTGCTTATAGTGAGTACGATATAATCGAAAGTCTTGCCTTCGGAAGTGAACGTATAAATCAGACCGCCGGTAAGCGAAGTCCCGTTTTCGGTTACTTTGCCCGCATAAACAGTGTCTTCCTTACCCTCTTCGGTCGCCTTTATAGCATAAGTCGCTCCGCCCTTGCCGTCGAAAACGATAGTTTCCGCCGTCGAACTGTAAGAACCGTTCTGATAACGAACGCCTATAGTGTACGGCGCGGAAGTAAGAACGACGAAAGTTTTATCGGTTTCGTTCAGTTCAAGGTATTTTACCTCTTTACCGTTAGAGCCGTTTTTCTTGTAGTTTTCGGCGTTGCCCGAATATACGGTAATCATTCCGTTTTCGTCTATAGAATAATTACCCTTGTACGGCTTTCCGCTCGTCTTACCGTCGTAAACGGCTATACCGCTTACGAGGGTGAGAGTGTCGTCGCCGCTCGTATATTCCTTAACAAAACCGTCATCGTTGCCGTTTATAGAGTAAATATAACTTACCCACAAAGTCCTGTCGCTGCTCGTAGTCGAGTATATACCGATATGAACACCGAACTCTACGGCGCTCGCGGTTTTAACGTCGATAACCGAAACCATATAAGCGGCTTTTTCGCCGTTTTCATCGGTATAGTAGTAACGATAACCGCCCTCTATTTCTTCGGTGTCGATAACTACGTCACTCAGATAATCGTTTTGGCGAGAGTATTCGTAAATACCGTTAGTTACGGTATACGTTCCGTCGGAAATCTTAACGAATTTTCCGCCGACCGTTCTGCCGTAAACCGTCATGTGTCCTTCGGCGGTGTCGTTCAGAACAATTAACGGAGTATAATATGCGCCGGAATTATAGGCAAAATAATATTCCCCGTAACCCACCGCTTTTTCGTCGATAGTATAGGTGGTTACGGTTAAGCCTTCCTCGTTTTCGGTTTCCGCGCTGCCCGTTAAGAATATGCGACTTACGTTTCCGCTTGTAAACGTAAGAATTTTGCCGCCGAACACGGAATCTTCCGTTTCGTAATAGCCCGTAGAAGTCGTGCCGTTATCCGTCAAAGTCGCCCTGCCCGCACCGTCGGTAGAAAGAGTTACTTTTCCGTCTGCCGAAGTATAGGTACAAATGTCGTAATTATAACTGAAAAGCACTTTATTGCCGTTATAATCGGTAAGCATGTAAGCGCCTACGTTGCTTACGGTAAGTATGCCCGTAGATTCCGCAAAGGTATACGTGTACGTGCCGCGATATACGTTATTTATATACAACCCCGCATAACCGAAGCCGTTAAGTCTTACAGATAAAGTATACTGCGCGGGACTACCGTTTACTATACCGTAAACGCTGAGCAAGCCGAGCCCGTATTCTTTCTCGTTGCGTTCGAGATACACGTTTGTGCTTACCCCGTTTACGGTCGTTTGCGTAAGGTAGAGCATAGCCGTTTTACCCGCAAGGTCGCCCGTAGAATAAGTTACAAGGTAAAATCCGTTGTCGTCTATCTCGTAAGTACCGGAAGAAACCGAATCTCCCGAATGATAGTCGATACCGTTATACGCGTCGAGTTTAACGGTCGTTCCTTCTTCTATGCCGCCGCCTATCGCATAATAGGTGTAAACTACGTTTTCCGAATGTTGGTACGCGAAAAATTCATTTTCAAGAAACTTCCCTTCAAGCGTATCGTTATTCGCAAGTCTGAACAAAAACTTCACGCCGCCTTCGCCGAAAGTTCTTCCTTTAAAGAAATAGTTTTCGCGATTCAGGTAAACGGTATTTTCTTCGGTTTCGGAAACGAAAAGATAGTCTTTACCGCCGAACATGTCTTTATAACCCTTGACCCATACGCCGTACAAAACCATGTCGGAAGAAGGTTCTACGGTAGCGTTAACGGGAGTAACGCCCGTTTTATCGTAAAGTTTATTATAGATATAATCCGCCGCGTATTCTACCGTAGCGTCTACGGTTTTGGTAGACCACCCCGCCAGATAATAGCCTTCTGCGGTATAATCGTAAGGAACGGACACTTTATCGCCGTACTTAACGTTCTTGCTTTCGCCGGTAGACGAACCGTGCTCTGCGTCGGCGGGATAGTTAGGACGGAAAGTTACGCTCAAATCCATTCTGTTACAATAAAGGACGAATTTATTTTTGCTTGCGTCCTCCTGAATTTTAGTTACGGGTACGCTGCCGCTGTTGCTTACGAGTTCGTAACCTTCGCCCGCGAAGTTTTTATCGGGCGTAGTACCCGCATAGGCGTAATCTACGATCGGTTCTTCATCCTTAACGTAGTTGCCGTCCGCGCCTTCGCGGTATATATCCACGGTATATTTAATCTTATATCTCGCCTTAACGGTTATATCCTTTTCGGGCATAACGTAAGACGACGTAACGGACTTACCGTCTACTTGCCATTCGCCGAGTGTGGCGTCGGCTTTTTGCGCCGAAACGCTTTCGAGTTCAGTCAAAAGTACCTCGCCCGCTTTTACGTAAATACTTGCGGGGGTGGCGGTGCCGCCGTCGGCGTCAATGTTTACGAGGTAGAGTTTTATCCACTTTGCATAAACGGTCGTATCGCCGTCGAGCGTGATTTTGGTTACCTTATCGCCCGAATAATCGGAAGAAAGATACCACCCCTCGAATTCGCAACCTTCCTTGGTAGCGGTAGTCGCAAGTTCGACTTCCGTACCCTTGGCTACCGAAACCGCGGCAATCTCCGTTCCGCCGCCCACGTCGTAAGTAAGCGTAACGTTTTTGCTCTTCTTGCAACCGATAGCCGCAAACGAAAACGCCACCGCTATTACCGCCGTAAAAACGACGAGCCATTTTTTAAATTTATTCATATAAATTCTCCTTATGTTTTGAAGAAATTCGGTTTTTCACGGTTATACAAATCATACCGATTTTTCCCATATAGCGTAGACCGTAACGCCCTTTTCGACTTTTCCTAAATCCTCGGCGGAAAACTCGACTTCGGTCGAATTTTCTTGGGTCGTCCAACCGACGAACGTATAACCTTCGCGTTCGGGAGCGGAGATACCGCCCTTTGCCAACGGGTTGGAAATTCCGTTTTCGTCTATTGTAACGGACACTACGTACGTTTTGTCTTCCGACAAAGTGCAGTTCCATACGACGGGGCGGTAAGACGAATTCCAGTACTTAGACCACTTGGGCATAATGGATTGAGCGTCGGTATAGAAAGTCGCGCTGTTGCACGCGTTGAACGCGTGATCGCCTATAGTTTCTATATCCTTGGAAAGGACTACCGATTTTACCGCTTTCCACCTTAAAAACGCGTATTTACCGATAGATTTTACTCCTTGCGGGAGTATGAGCTTTTCGACGTTTTCCATACCGAAAAACGCGTATTCGCCTATTTCTTCTATATCATTGCCCAAATTAACTTTCGTAACGGCGGAATCTTTATAAAACACACTCTTGCCGATAACGGTAACGCCGTCGGGAATAGTTATCTCTTCGATGGCGGTACAATTTTTAAAAGCGTATCTGCCTATATTTTTTACGTTTACGCCCAATTGAATTTTTGTCGCCTTGGAATAATTCGCAAAAGCGTTTTCGCCTATATCCGTAACCCCGTCGGGTATAATTATTTCGGTAAGTACGTCGTTAGAACGACTTAAAGAAATATCCGACCCCTCGGCTTTATACGGGTTTCTGTTGGCAAAAGCATAATTTCCTATCGTTTTAAGACCATAGTTTAATTTAAGAGTTCTTATCTTATTGCAACCGAAAAACGCATAATCGCCGACGCTTTCCAAATCGGTGCAATCGGTAAAGTCTACTCCCATTAAATTTATACAACCGTAAAACGCATATTCGCCTATCGTTTTCGTGTCGAGAGCAAAATCTACCTGATACAGACTTTCACACTTATAAAAAGTATAAGGCTTAACTTCGGACACGGTCGATTTCATCGTTACGGCAACGAGGTTGCCGCATTCTTTAAACGCACCCCTACCTATATAACTGATTTCGGTGGCAAGTCCGCTTATACTTTGCAACGACTCGCATTTATCAAAAGCGTAATCGGCTATACCCACCGTTTTCGGCGCAATGTCGACGCTCGTACTTGTAAGCGTGGTATATCCGACTATCCACGAACCGACGTAAACAACTCCGTCGGAGGTCGCCTGTTCCCACGATAAGGTGTTTTTAAACGCCATTCCGCCGATAGACTCTACCGAAGAAGGCACCATTTTGTTTACGGCGTTAAGCCCGACTTCCGAACAATCGTAAAAAGCATACGAGCCTATTCTTTTTAAATTGCTTTTACCCGCGTCGTTATAGGTAAAGTCCACTATCAACAAAGAAGAGCATCTGAAGAAGGAGTATTTGCCTATTTCAACTGCATAGGGAATGTGGACTTCCTGTAACTTTTCACATCTCTGAAACGCACAGTTGCCGACGTATTTAAGGTTATCGGTAGCCCAAACGCTTTCAAGCATTTTCATTCCCGAAAAAGTATAATCGGCTATACCAACCGTATCGCTTCTCAGATTTTTAGAGTTGAGGGTTGTAAGCGCACCCGTAACGTTGCCTTCTTCGTCAGTCTTTTCAATGCCGTTTGCATAGGCTATAAGCCATTTATCGGCATAGAGGAACACTTCGTCTTTGCTTGCATCCTTGGGTTTATTCTTTTCGTAGTCTATCGCGTCGTCGTATAACTTCGTACGATAAAACGCATTTTGTCCCACGTGAGTAACAGAATCGGGTATGGTAACCGTTGCAAGCGAAGCCGCGTTCGCAAAACAACTGTCGCCTATATCGGTAATCCCTTCGGGTACGGTAAAACTATCAAACCCCGTCGACGCAAAAGTGCCTTTACCGAAGGCGGTAAGGGTCGAATCGTCGGCAAATTCAATGGTTTTAAGAGCAGAGCAACCGTAAAAAGCGTAATCGCCCATAGAGGTGATTCCCTTGCCTATTTTCACAGATTCGAGTTTTTCCGCCGAACTGAAACAATTTTCGCCTATCGTGGTAACGGAATCGGGTATAACCATGTTCGTGAAGGATCTGCAACTCTGAAACGCGCCGAAGTCCAATACGGTAACGTTATCGTGCAACGTAACTGAAGTAAGCGCATAACAATATGCAAACGTACTTTCGTTTATCACGGTTATTCCCTTAGGGATATTCACTTCTTTCAATTCGCGACACCCCAAAAACGCTTTTGCACCGAGATAGGTAAGTCCTTCGGGTAAAACCGCTTTTTCAAGCGAAACCGCGTTATAAAACGCGTTATCGCCGATAGACGTGACGTTTTTACCTACCGTTATACTCTTTATACGCGCGCCTTTAAACGCACCGACGGCAATACTTACTACGGGTTTACCGCGATAAATATCCTCGATAATTATATCGTCCGACGCGGGCGCGGAACACTTTGTTATTTCGTAAGCGGCGCCGTTATTTATAAGCGTGTACGTACAACCCGTTTCGGGATCTCTCGTAAACTCAAGCGGCGCGGACCATTCGGAATCGGTATGTTTTTCATCGCCGGCAACCGAACGGATGAATATCCTGTACGTACCTGCGGTCAGACTCGAAAAATCATAACTCGCCTTGTTGGAGTACACCAAAGGCTTTTCCGTTTGCGTTTCAGTTTCGGTAATTTTAATCTCGTATTTGCGCGCGTCGTCTATCTTCGACCACGAGGCGACGTAATCATAATTTATGGTAAGCTCGGTCGGCGCGGCGAGTTTTTCTTTTGCGCAAGCCGCCAACGAAAAAACGAGCGTTACCGCGACGAGCGCCGCCGCCACTATTCTTAATACTCTCTTCATCTATACACTCATCTCCTGTCTCAAACTCTGTTTGAGGTTTAGTCGCCCGAAAAAAGCTAAGGGCAAACTTTTACGCCTGCAAACCTTTTCTTTTCGCTATACGGGCGCGGATTATCTCGTGAGGCCACTTGAATTTGAACTTTCTTATCGCGATTTCGGTTACGAAAAGCACTATGGCTATTATCATAAACACGTATCTTGGATCGAACACTCTTTCAAGCGTCTTTTTAAAATTTTCGTATATAACGGACGGATCTTCGGGATCGGCAACGAGCGTTCCCTTACCCGCGTTGGTAACCGGCACGAAAAATTCGGCGTCGTAATCGATCTCTTCGTTCTGCATCGAGGTATCGTATTCCTCCGAGTAAGCAAAACTCTTGTAAACGGTGTAAGCCGACACCACGTTACCTTCGGCGTCTTTCTTGGTTACGGTTATTGCGTAAACGCCTGCCTTGCGAACGGTGAACGAACACCTGCCGTACCCGTTTGCTTCGGTCATGGGCGAAGTTACGTAAACCGCGTCGTCATCGCCGCGCTCGGTGACCGAATTCATAGAGATTGCGCTCGATTCGCCCACAGACACGTCGGTTATGACGCCTTCCATCGTTTCGCCTTCGTTCAACGTCGTAAACACGCTCAACCGATTGGTATAGTTATCCTCATCCAGTTCCATACGAACTTCGGTTATCCTCACGCTCGTCGTCGGCATTAAGTTGCTGACTATGTTGCCGATAATCGTCTTACCCGTTGTAGAATTCATGAAATCGGCGTTAGCACCCGATGAACCTTGCAAATCGGTCATTAAACTGCCGACCGAACCTTTACCGAATTTCCACTGCGCGTAAAGAGGAACTTCATAGTCACCCGTTAAAATAAGATAATTTTTATTCCGCACCTTTGTACCGTAAAATCTTCCCAATTGGGGCGTGTCGAGTTGCGAAGTGGTAATTTCTACCGTTTTTTCTTCTCCCGTCTGAGGATCTTTAACCGTTTCCTCCTGCGTAATATAGGTCACGCCTTTTACTATGTTCGAAGTTTTGTCGTATACGGTTATATTAAACGGTTCGGTGTCGTTTACCGATTTTATGTCCGGAGCCTTCATCTCCTCGCGCAATTCTTGCGGCAAATTTTTAAAATCGTTAGAATACGCCAACACTTTTCTTCCGCCGGCAATGCCGCTTTCCTGTCCGCCCGCAGCGTCTATAAGTTCCTGCATTACGGAGGCGTCGCTATCGGCGATGTTTATTCCGACTATCGAAAGCGTTATTTTATCGGAAACGAAATTGTTGTGAAGCATTGTTTTAAGCGTTTCTTTATCGTCGCTCATCATACCGTCGGATATAACGACTATGTGTCTGCGATCGACCATTTTATTTGCCTTAAGAGCATTAGCCGCCGCCCTGATAGCCTGAGTAAATACCGTGCCGCCGCCCGACGTTTCTATCTTTTCTCTCAATGCGCTCAAAATAACTTCTTTTTGAGTCATAGGCGTAAGGGGAACAATGAAATTCTCGTATGAATCGAGCGTCATTATGCCCGCATAGTCCCTTTCGGTCAAAGCATTGCTTACCGCCTCGCCGACGGCGTCCTTCGCCCATTTAAGCGCAGTGAACCCTTCGGCGTCCTTCGCGGACATAGACCCCGAACGGTCGATAATAAACATAACGGCAACGGGAGCGGTATACTCGATTGCCTGCACGGGCATCATCATCTGCAAAAGCGAGCCGCTTAAATCTTCTTTGCGATAAGCGTTTGCGTTTTTACCGGTATCGTCTTGTCCGCCGGTCGTAAGCAAGCCTCCGCCGAAATCGTACACGTAAGTATAAAGATTTTCCATAAACTTATCGGGTACGTTCGCATTATCCGTCAAATCGGCGTTCGAAATATTGTTAAGCACTACCTGATCGTAGGCTCTCAGCTCGTCTACCGTCTGAGGAATCGAATCCGCCTGATCTTTGTCCGAAACGTTTACTATGGTTACCGTATAACCCTCTTCTTTTAAAAGATCGGTCAACTCTTCCGAAGTAGTTTGTTCGCCGCGCTCTAAAATAAGAACTTTGTCGAACACTTCTATCAGATAATAAGTCGTATAGGTATCGTTTTGTTCGATCGAGCCTCCCGAATTTTGCGCGATTTTAACTTCTATGCGGTGAAGAGGATCTTCCCCTTTAAGCAATACGGAAAGACTGACCGTTTTGTCACCGTTTTCTATTTCGGTTTCCGCCGTACCGACTTCTCCCGTTTCGGAATTCGTAACGACCGCGTTTCCGTTGTCGTACAAAGTAAGCGAGACTTTATCCTTTTCATCGTAGTTGCAACCAGAAACGGTTACTTTTAAAGTGAGCAACTCCCCCGAACTTACGTGATAATCGGGCATCTCTATCGAGGAGATCCTTACGTCGTTGTCTTTAAAACCCGACTTTATGTTAACGGCGTCTATGGTAATACCTTTTGCGCTGATCGAACGTATTACGGAAAGGGCGTTTTCGTCGGTTTGTTTGCCGTCGGTTACAAGCACTATTTTGCCCACGCTGTTTTCGGGAAATAAACCCGCGGCGTAAGTAAGCGCGCTCGCTATATCCGTAGCCGTAGTGTCGGGCTTGGGAGCGTTCAGGTACTGATTATATGCGTCTTTCGTCTTATCGGTAAACGGCACTGCATAAACCTGATCGTAACCAAAAGTTACTATACCTATGTCAAATTTATCGAACTTACCCGCGTTGAGCGCGGCGGAAACGAAATTGTCCCTGTCCTCCTGCACGGTTTCTTCGGTATCGGAAACGTCTACGAGTAAAATAACTTTATTGCTCTTGTTATTTATTTCCGCATGAACGGTAAGTCCCGATAGCACGGTTATCGACAAAATCATTACTATGAGTTGCAATACCACGGTAGTTATTTTGTTTCGCGTTCTTCTGAACTTTTTAGCCGTTCTGAAATACGGAATAAGCACCAACGCTATTGCGGGGATAATCAAAAGCAATAGCCAGGGATGAGTAAATTCTAACCAAAGTCTTCTCATAAATATCCTCCTCCCCCTTTAAGCGTTATCCGTTATTTTAAGTATCCACTCTATAAAGAGTATCGCGACGAGCGCAATAGCCAGATAGAACAATAAATCTTTGTGATAATCGACAGTAACTCTCGCGCCGAACGGATCGGACAATTCGTCGTACACGGCGAAAATATTGAGTTCGCTTTCGTTTACGTGTACAAAAATCGTATCGACGAAAGTCACGACCTTACCGTTATCGTCGCTACCCAGAAACGAAACGGGTTGCGTAATCGTATACGTTCCCACCGACGTAACCTTATATTCGTTAGGGAACGCGGTATATTTCAGTTCGGTATCGACTCCCGTTATCGTAAGCGAATCGCCCGTGCAATCCAACTGAACTTTTTCGTTTACTTCGTAGGAATACTTGTCCGTAGCGGGTTTGAACACATAATTGAATATATTATCCATAAGCAACGGGAATTCGGGACGCAAAGGCAAGTTGGAATAGTGCAAACTGAACGTAAGCACGGCAACTTTAAACGCGGGGTCGTCTTTGAAAAGCAATGCGGGATACCCGTCGTTAGTAGTCATTATGCACTTATAAGAATCGTCGTATTTAGTGATTCTCGTATACTTTTTTACGTAAATGTTGGTCGGCTCTATGCTTTTAAGCAACGCACTGCCGTCGCCGTCCATGCCGAGTGCAAGTTCTCCGCCGTCCTTACCATCTTTATCGGGTACGGAAATTTCGCCCGCGATGTTCAGACCCGACCCGGTCGGGGCTTTATCGGGGTGAATAAGAAATACGAAACCATCTTCCGGCATAGCGTCCGGCATAGCATGTTCAAACACGTAATAGTCGTACCCTTTTACCGCGGGAGTGCCGCCTTCGGGAACTTCGTCTATACTGATAAGCCAATCGTCGGCATATTTCGACTGCAAAGCAAACAACGTTGCCCTGACGAACGGATTTTGTCCGGGTTTGTTGTCGAGTTTGCTGTAATACTGAATTTTTACCTCGTGTTTTTTACCGCCGTAAATTTCAAACGAATCGTCGACGAGAAGACTGTCGCCGCTTTGCGAGTCTGCGCTTACGGTTATTGCTATTTTATCGAAATTGAAAAATCTGTCGTCTACTTTCAGCGTTTCGTCGTAAAGATTATATACGCGCAAATGGTCGCCGCCGGCATTTTCCTCGGTTACGACCGATTGCCAGGAAATTTTATATTTTTCGGAGTCTTTGCACGGCACGTCGTCGGTAAGAGTTATCTCCGTCGGAACGTCGCCGCTAAGCACCACGTTCGCGCCGGTTATTATCGCTTTTACGCTCAGAGTGCGAGGTTTTTCGGAATAACATGCTACTTCAACGGTAAGATTGTAATAATTGTCTATTTTTTCAACGTAGGCGTTTAATATAGACGCATTCCACTCGTCTTCCCCGAGAACTTCGCTCCTTTTAAGCACGACTCCTTCCGGAACGTTATAATAATCGTTATCGGTATAAAGATATACCTGCGCTTGCGGATTGATTTCAATAACGTTCTCGCACATTTTCATTGCGCCGTTAATATCGGAAACTCCGTATCCGCAATCTTCTATCGTCAACGCGCTTAAAGTTTCGTCCGCGGCGATGAGACCGTCCTCCCCGATGCTCTGTAACAAATAATAAGGCGACTCGTTTGCTAAAACGACAGTAACCGTACCGTTCGCTTTTAATGTGTCGGACACGAGTTTACGAGTCGCCGAAACCGCACGTTCGAAACGGGTTTCTCCGCTTTCGTCCTTGGTAAGCATACTCGCCGACGAATCAATTACTGCTACTATTTCGGGTTTTTCGGTTTGCGAACCCGTTATCAACGCGGGTTTTGCCAAAATGAGCGCGCAAGCCGTAACTATAAGAATCTGACAAATTATAAGTAAAATATCCCTTAACCTGTTTAAAGGAATTTTCTTTTTTCTGTATTTTTTAGCGAGTTGCCATACGTAGGTACTCGTTATATACTTTTGTTGATAGTTGGGCTTGATGATATAAATTATAATCAAAGCGACTACACCCAACAACCCCAAAAGTCCAAGGGGAATCAATAAACTCATGACATTACACCAACCTTTAACAACTCGCCGAACAATACCTTTTCAATGGGTTGGTCGGTAGAAACGGAAACGTAACCTACGTCGCGTTTGGAACAAAAGTTTCTAATATCGCGCCTGAAATCATCCAAAGCCATAGCGTAAGCCATTTGCTCGTTGCGCGTAATGCGGAAACGCATATTTCTGCTATCCTCCAAAGCGGGAGCCTCGGAGTCGATAAGCGTAACGCGTCCGTCGTAAGAAGGGTCTATCTCGTCGGGGGTCATAACCTGAATGAGCAGAACTTGTCTACGCTTGTAAATAAGATATTCGACCGCTTTTTTCCAGTTGCTTTCGGTAAAAAAGTCCGAAATTATAACGGTTAAGCCGTTGTTAGTACCCGTATCGGGGCAGGACGAAACGCATTTTTCGATATCGACGTCGCCGTCGAACTGCACGTTTTCGAGTTGACCTACCGAGCGGAAAAACGCCGTTTTGCCGACTATCGTTCCCCACGGGTTTTCCGATTTATCGTCGTGCATTATGTTAAGCGTAAGTTTGTCCATATTCTGCACCGCAAGGAAACCGAGCGCGGATGCGGCGGCTAACGTATAAGCCGCTTTTTGCGGCGCGTCCTTGCCCATAGACGCCGAACAGTCGATAAACACCTGAATTTGCATTTGGCGTTCGTCGGTAAAAAGTTTAAGGAAATATTTCTCGAAACGACTATATAAGTTCCAGTCTATACGACGAATATCGTCGCCCAACTGATACTCGCGGAAGTCCGCGAATTCTACGGTTTGTCCGTAAGTATTCACGAGATGCTTACCTCCGAAATAGCCGGCAAGATTTGATTTTAAGTTTAAAGATAAAGTCTCGAGCCGACTAAAAAATTGGTCGTTGAGATAAGAAACCTTCATTCGTTCACTCCGAAATTCGTTGCCGCGCGCTTGCGCGTAATTTTCCGCTTGCGATAAGGTCCTGCCTACCGCAAAACAAGGGCGGTAACCGCGTTACAGAGGCGTTTTTACAACTACCCCCAAACGGCACAAACCGGGGTGGCAAAATTTGCCCGCCCCGTATTTTTGGTTACCGATTATTAGTTTTTGCAAACTTAACAAATAGATTTTATTTACTCGCCTTAAAATTCTTTTTAACTTCCGCAACAATCATATCCACTATTTCGTCGGCAGAAACTCTCTCGGCGATTGCCTCGAAATTGAGTTTCAGACGGTGGCGGAATACGGGTCTTGCGAGTTCCTCTATATCGGAATACGCAACGTTGAACCTACCCTTGATAAGCGCAACGACTTTCGCCGCGGATATAAGCGCCTGACCCGCACGGGGACTTGCGCCCACTCTCACGTAGCGTTTCGCCGCCTCGGAAGCGTTTTCGCTGTTGGGGTGAGTAGCCGAAGTCAAAGTCATAGCGTAACGCAAAACGTCTTTTGCTACGGGTATCTGATTTGCGGTTTCCCTCATACGAAGGAGTTGCTCGCCGTTACAAGCCGCCTCCGCGACTTCCGCCATAGTCTTTTGAGTCATATCTACTATTTGCATAAGTTCGTCAAGACTCGGGTTGGGGACTATGAGTTTGAACATAAAACGGTCCATTTGCGCCTCGGGCAACGGATAAGTACCGTCTTGCTCGATCGGGTTTTGCGTTGCCAAAACGAAGAAGGGTTCGGCAAGTTTTCTCGAAACGCCCATTACGGTAACCGTATGCTCCTGCATTGCTTCAAGGAGTGCTGATT
>CAVLAV010000011.1:0-15988 GCA_963660735.1 bacterium | reverse complement strand
CCGTACTTTACTCCAATGGATTGCCGCAGTCGCTACGCTCCTTCGCAATGACATTAAATTTTGATGTTTTAACACAAGTCTATTAACAATCAATAAGGACCTATCCAAGTGGGGGACAACACTATCGTCAGTTTTAAATTCGATCTCACTATATAAGAACCACCCTGTTTAATCTCTATCGGTACGCCGTCAACCACACCTTTGTAAGCGGAAATCCAGTAATCGTCATCGTTGCCCGCTTTCGGAAATTCAAGTAATTTACCTATATCTTCCCCATTATTAACCTCATATCTCATTTTAACGGCAGGATAAGTCTTGTTTTTGTCCTTGTCCTCAACCACAATTTCAACTAAGAACTTTCCATTTTTATTTGCGGCAACAAAAGTTATATCTGAATCAAAAGTCCACTCGGTTATTTCACCGGAGCAGTTATATTGAGAATTTTCTATATTCCACGAATCTACGCCGTCAACTTCAAGGAGTGTAAACTTTTCACCGTAAGTGGCGGTTTTAGTCGTTTCTTCGCCGTTATATTTAAAGGTAACTTTATAAGTTTTCGGTGTAAACAAGGCAGTAACGGTTAAGTGTTCGGTTATAACCCTGTCGAGCAAATCTTCAATATCCCACGACACGATATAACCTTTAACCTCTTTCGGTGCGGGCACGCTGTTTAATTTTTCGCCCTTTTTGACCTCTATTACCTTATCTTCTTCGCCTTGTTGAACGAAACGCACCTTAAATTTTTCGGTTTCGACCAACTCGTAAGCGGCAGTTAAAGTCAAATTGCCGTCGGTAGTCCACTTACCCGTAGACGGGCAACTTTGGTTTTCGTCTATCTTCCAAGAAATGAACTTATATCCGTCTTTTTTACATTCGGGAAGAGAATAGGTTGCGTCGTAAGTAACGCTTACGGTTTTGTTTTCGGTAGAATTATCGTCCGCAAACGCGCCGCCGTTAGGTATAAGCGTAACCGTATAAGTTTTAGGAGTTTCCACAACGGTAACGGTAATATCGCTCGTGATGTCGGCGAAATCGGTCTTACTCCACCTGAAATCGTAACCCGTTTTAGGTTGTATCTCGGGTAAAATATCGGGACAATACCCGTCAACAACTTCAAGAGTATACACGACTATTCCGTTCTGAACGAAAGTAACGGTATATTTCTTTTTAGCAGGACCTGATCCCGAGCAGGAAACCGCCGCAAGCGCAGTAAACGCGCACAGTAAAATAGCAATAAACTTCCTCATATATTTTCCTCTATAATAGTTATGGTTCTATTTTACACTAAAATGCGCGAATTGTCAAGACTATATTATAATTTTCATACCTACGTATATGGTATCCGTGCGATTTTTCGTTTTTACCCGCGCAAAAAACTCGTCGTTGCGGTTGCAAAGCGAATAAAAATCGTCCGTAGGGCGCACTCGGTATACTCTGCCCTCGATTTTTTCTATAAGCAAATACTCACCCTCTTTAGGCGGCTCTTCGAGCGAATTGAGCGCGATGATATTGCAAGGCGTGGTATGAAATTTATCCGCTATTTTATCGAGCGTATCGCCGCGCTCGAATCTGTAAACGAAAGTGTCGGAAAAATCCTCGGGAGTAAAAATTTTAGGATTTTCATTCATAGTTAAATTATATTTTTAATAAACATTAAATATAACAATTCGGCGTTGGCAAGAGGTAGTATTATTAAAAGTATATTTAAAACCGTGGCTTACGTTACGGCGTTTTCCTTTTCGGAGAGATTTCTCGGGTTCGTCTACAGAATATTTTTATCGCGCAGGCTCGGTGCGGAAGGTTTGGGGCTTTATCAGATCGCGCTTTCCGTACTCGGACTGTTTATGACTGCGGCATCCTCGGGTATACCCATAACGGTTTCGCGTATCATAACCAAAAACAAAGCCGAAAAAGACGTAAACGACACTTCCGCGGCGGTAACGGGCGGCATTTTGCTCGCGCTTGCCGTAAGCGTACCGCTTACCTTACTCACCCTTTCCAAAAGCAAAATTTTAAGTTTTTTATTCTCCGACGAGCGATGCCTTGGTTTGCTTTCCATTATGATACCGGGATTGATTTTTACGTCGGTTTACGCGGTCATTCGCGGTTCGTTTTGGGGCAATACTCAATTTTTAACGTACAGCGTGATCGAGTTTGCCGAAGAAGGCGTTATGGCTCTTGCGGGAATAATACTCGTATCTACCGCCACCGACGCTATGCGCGGAACGGAATTTGCCGCCTACGCTGTACTTATATCCTATATATTCTCTTTTACGGTATCTTCGATAGTATTTTTAGTGCGCGGTGGAAGGTTTAAAAACCCAAAGCCACACTTAAAACCGCTTATAGTTTCGTCCGCGCCCGTTACTTTTATGCGCACGGGTACTTCGCTTATAAATACGATGATAGCCGTGCTATTACCTGCCCGACTTATATATTACGGAATGGGTTCTAAAGCGGCGGTAAGCGAATTCGGCAAAATTTTCGGAATGGCTTTTCCGCTTATAACTATGCCGTCTACGCTTATAGGCTCGCTCGCGCTCGTACTCGTACCCGAACTCTCTTCCAACTACTACTCGGGCAAATTTATAACTCTTAAAAACAATATCGAAAAAGCAATTAAATTTTCGGTATTTACGGCGAGCCTTGCCGTGCCGATATTTTTAAGCCTCGGCAGCGAGATAGGAACTTTTTTGTACGACGATTCGGCGGCGGGGTTTTACGTTACGAAAGCCGCGATAACGATGTTTCCGTTAAGCGTTTCCATAATAACTACGAGTATGCTCAATTCGCTCAATCGCGAAAAAACCACCCTCGCTTACTACGCGATAGGCGCGGCGGGGATGATTCTTTGCATATACTTTTTACCAAAATATCTCGGCGTAAACGCTCTGATCGTAGGCACTTTTATAAATTACTTTATTTCGTCAACGCTCAATCTTATTACGCTTAAAAAAGTATCGCCCGAAAAAATAAGCGTTTTATGGTACTTTATTAAAGCGTTGATTTTTACCGTACCATCGACTGTTCTCGGAATATTTTTAAGGAATTTACTCTTTTTAAGAATAAATTTCGTTGTCGCGTTGATAATCGATTGCGCCGTTACGGGACTGTTTCAATTAGGACTGTTTTTTGTTTTCGGAATGATTGATTTTTCCGAAAATCACAAGTATTGCCTTAAACCCTTTGCATTTAAAATCAAGGGGAAAGCAACGAACAAAAGCGCGTAATTGAATACGCTGTTTAATATCTGCAGTTTAAAAAACAAGCGATAAAACACGTAGCCTATAAAACTGACTTCTCCGCCGAAAGTTTCGGACACGTAATTTATAACCGCGGGCGAAAAACCTTTGGTTTTGTTGAACAGGTAAAATCCCGTACTATTTATACCTACCGTGCAAATCAAAAAAGAAACGACGGTATAAATAAGCAATTTAAGCCATTTGGAAAGTTTACCTTCGTCATCTTTAAAGCGTAAAATCGCGCCCGACAAAAAGGCGAAAGTCGCAGTCGAAAGCCCTACCCACGGCATAAACAACTGCCCCTGCGAATTTACGAGATAACCTATAAAATCGCCCGTAAAACACGCACAAAAACCAAGCAAAGGTCCTAAAAAAACGCCGATTATAGCCGAAAAGAAGATGGTGAGCGAATACTGAATATCGTAAAATTTAAACTCGAAAAACGTATTACACACAACCGAAAGCGCGGTAAACGCGCCTACGTAGGCTATTTTCGCCGCCGCGGAGGAACGCCTTATTAAAGGCGAAAACAAAAAAGAAACAAACTTACCGTTATACATAAAAAAACTCTCCTTTAAAAGGTAGAGTTCCAAAGAAAAAGCGCGCGAAAAACACGCGTTTTAAGCATTGGATGCGCCGAAAAACCGCAAGGCGTAAAAACCTTTTCGTCCGCATTCAACATCCCGTTATGCGGCACTTAACGCTTTTCGTACTACTCTGCTTTTTAATACTACCGTATTCTACACCCGTTTATAAAATAAGTCAAGTAAATAATATTCGTTTTTTACGACATATTATTTTTATGGTAATAATTTTTATTCGTTCAACCGTAACTTTTTTGGTTTTACTAATAATAATGCGACTTATGGGCAAGCGGCAAATAGGCGAAATGCAGCCGTTTGAACTCGTAATAACGCTTTTAATAGCCGAACTTGCCTGCATACCTATGGCGGACATATCCGTTCCGCTTATCTACGGTATAGCCGCAATTTTGGCGGTGTTTATACTGCACCAACTTTTTTCGGTTATAGAACAAACGAGCCAGACGGCAAAGCGCGCGATTAGCGGCAAACCCTCGATCGTGCTTAACAAAAGCGGCGTGGACTTTATCGAACTGCGCCGAAACAATATGGACGTTGAAGATTTGATTGAGTCTATGCGAAGTGCGGGATATTTTTCGCTTGACGACCTCGATTACGCGATTTTCGAGTCGAGCGGAAAACTTTCGGCAAAGGAACGCCCCGACTTCAACCAAAAACAATCGTCTTTACCTATCTTATTGATAAGCGAAGGCAAGATTATAAGAAAAAACCTGGGCATAATTAAAACGGACGAACGAACACTTACGGAAATACTGAAAAAACACGGAGAAAGCAACCTGAAAAAAATAGGAGTAATGACGGTTGACGGAAACGGAAAAGTTTATTTACAAAACGAAAAATCGAGTTATAAGACTTTTAACGTGCAACTCGGGGAAAGTGTAAAATGGTAAGATCGCTTATATCGGTACTCGTTGCCGCGCTTATTTTAACTGGCGGCGCGATTTACGAGCAACTTTACGTGAACAAAACTTTTTCCGACTTTGAAAGCCGATTAGAGTTGATTTACGACAAAACCAAACGAGAAACCGTAACCGAAGACGACGTAAGCGCTGTAATAGACAAATGGCACAAAAACAAGCGCGAATTACACGTGTTTTTATCGCACAACGACATTAAAGAATTCGATTTATGGCTTGCGGAAACGCTTTCATACGTGAAACAAAAAAATTACGGCGAGGCGATAGACAAAATCGAAGTTACCCTTGAATTGGTAAGGCAAATACCCAAAGGCTACCGCATAAGATTTGAAAATATCTTTTAAAAAAATCTCTCGGCTTTTTGCCGAGAGATTTGCATTTTACTTTTTACCGAAAAGTTTTTTCATAAACGACGGAAGGTCGCTCTTTTTATCGGTTGACGGCTGAACGTCCTCTAATTCCTCGTCCGAACGGAAGTCGTTAGCGGGCGCAACGCGCGTATAAGTAGCGCGCGGGCGTTCCTCGCGAAATTCTTCGATACGCTCGTCCTTAACCTCTTTTACGGGTTGCTTGACGGGTTCGGGCTTTTGTTCGGGTTCTTTCATAAGATTTATAAAGTTTTGCCTCGGCGCGCCGTCGCTCATAGCGCCGTCGCCCTTGCTTACAAACCCCGTAGCGATAACCGTAATTTCTATTTCTTCCTGCAAAGCCTCGTTTATATTCGCGCCGAAAATGATATTAGCCGAATAATCTACTACGCCCTGTACGAGATGAGCCGCCTCGTAAACCTGCCCCAAAGTCAAATCCTTGCCGCCCGTTACGTTTAATATAACGCCGCGAGCACCCTCTATGGTAGTTTCGAGTAGCGGACTGGACACCGCCTGACGGACCGCCTCGACTACTCTGTGTTCGCCCTTGGCGCGACCCACGCCCATGTGTGCAAGTCCTTGATTCTGAATAATCGTCCTTACGTCGGCAAAATCGAGGTTAATCATTGCGGGCGTAGATATAAGGTCGGCAATGCCGCAAATACCCTGACGAAGATTATCGTCCGCCACTTTAAGCGCGTCTATCATAGAAATATCGTTAGGCAACGCCTCGAGCAATTTATCGTTAGGAATAATTACTATAGTATCGACGTATTTAGAGAGGTTTAAAATACCCTTTTTGGCGTTTTCCTCTCTTCTTCTGCCCTCGAAAGCGAAAGGCTTGGTTACTACGGCAACCGTAACGCAACCGCATTCCTTGGCTATTCGCGCAATAACGGGAGCAGCGCCCGTACCCGTGCCGCCGCCCATACCTGCCGCTATAAACAGCAGATCTACGCCCTTTACGACGTTTTCGATAGCGTCTTTACTTTCCTCGGCGGCTTTTTCGCCCATTTCGGGATCGGAACCCGCGCCAAGACCCTTAGTTAAAGTTTCGCCTATCTGTATGCGGTTTTCAAACGGCGCTTTTGAAAGCATAAGCGCTTGCTTATCCGTATTGACCGCAACGAATTGCGCGCTTGAAATATTCAAATCTATCATTCTGTTGACGGCGTTGTTACCCGCGCCGCCTACGCCTATTACTTTAATTTTACATACGTTAAGTCCGTCGTTAATCATATCCATAGTAATTCTCTCCGTAATTCTTAAAATATAAAGAATTTCTTTTCTTTGCTTTTCTCGGTCAACGCGTGATCGAGCAAACTTATAGTGGAAGCATAAATCGCCTTGTTATATTGCGGAACTTTGGGTTTTAGCAGTTCCACGGGTTGTCCGAGCCTGCCCGCGAGATGTTCGGTTGCGCCCCGCATATCCGAAATACCTCCGCCGCATAAATAGACCTCCGTTACGGGCGGCAATTTTGCGGAGTTTTCCTCGATAAACCCGTCGAGATTTTCGGCAAGCAAATCAAGTACGCCTTTTACGGTTTCGTTTACGTCGTCCACGGGGAAATTATAAACTTGTCCGTCGTGATCTATCGTATATTGCGACTGCCCGCAGCGAACGTAACCCAAACCCACCGTGCGTTTCAATTTTTCTGCCGCCTCGGGCGAGAGCGAATATTTTTCGACGAAAGCAGCAGTTATAAACCCGCCGCCGAAATCGAAAGAATCTTTTGCCAAAACGCCGTTACCCGAAAATATGGTAGAACTAGTCGATATGTATCCAACGTCCACCACGAGCGACGGAGCGTCTGACGAAGCGCGCGAGGCAAGGTACTTACCCTCGGTATATCCTTCGTAAATAAACTCGACCGAACCCAACTTGAATTCCGCCAAAGCCGAACGAACGAGCGAAGTAAAATACGTTTCGCACAGTTGATAGCAGACGAAACCGCCCAAAACAGACGACACGTTACCTATCGGGTCTAAAACCCGACGATTATCGTCGAGAGTAAAGTACACGTCGGAAGAATAAACTATCTCGTAACCGCTTGCGGCAACCTTATCTTTACCCGCGTTAAACAAATCGTCTATATCTCTGCGCTTTATCTTGCGCTTTTTGCCGAGCGACAGCCTGTACTTTTTATTTTCAAGCCTTATAAACGCCGCGGAAACGCCGACAAAAATCTTATTCGCGCTTTTAAGCAGCGAATAATTCAAAGACTTTACCGCCGAATTAACCGCGTCTTTAAAAGCCGAGGCGTTAAAAAACTGCCCCTCGGAAAAGCCGTCGTAAGGTGCTTCCGCCATACCGTTTATGACAAAAGTTCCGTTTACTCCTCTTTCACCCGTGAGCGCGGTTATTTTCGACGAACCAACGTCGAGTACCGCTACGCTGCCTTTTAACATAATCCGCCGTCCTCTGCTTGATAATTATAGTATATTACAAATTCTCTTTTTTGTCAATAAAAATAAAACTCGATTATTTTATATCCCAGTAGATTTTTTCGTCGGAAAATACGTGAATATTTCCCTCTCGTTTTTCCCGCTCGGAAAGCGTGCCGAAATACTCTTCCGTTTTTGCGGTTAAAGCGCATACGGCGGCTTTTTGCTCGGCGGAAGTATCTTCAAAATAAAATTTTATTCCGCAACCCGTTTTCGTTTGGAAATTTATACAGCACGGGTCGTAATCTATAACCGCACCCGCGAGCAGGTCGGGGTCTTTAAAGTCGCCGTATATGGCGATAACGCAGTCGAACAGTCCTTCGGCTTTACCTATAAGTTTTTCGCCCTTTTTAAGTTTTTCTTCGTCAACGTCGCCCGCGGTTACGGTTATGGAAATAAGTTCGTCCGCATTTTCAACAGGCTCGTCCGCTTTTAAAAGTACAAACTCGTCGTCCGCGACGAACTGTTTTTCGCCGCATATTACGAGATACTTTTCCTTGCGTTTTTCAACTTCGACTTTCAATCTGTCGGGGAAAACTTTTTTCACCGCAACGACTTTCACGTAAGGATCGTCAGCGAAAAGTTTTACAACGTCGCCCTCTTTAACGGTGGTGAAAGGCTTGTTTTTAAACGCCGAATTGAGTTTTTCGTCTACCGCCGAATAAAACTCCTCGCCGCTTAACGGAGCAACCGTGTCTATATATCTCGCCCTGAAAAGCCAGACGCAAGCGACGATAACCGTCAGTATAAAGACGGCTACCGTGCTTACGATTATCAACGCTTTCCTTCTCATTAGTAAATCAACTCCTATGTAAAATCTAAACGGATACTCTGCTTACGTCCGCGCCGAGCGCGCGCAACTTTTTTTCAAAGGCAAAATATCCCCTGTCTATATGGTTTACGCCGAGTATCTGCGACCTGCCGTCTGCGCCGAGCGCAGCAATCGCGAGCGCCGCGCCGCCGCGAAGATCACCCGCAACCATAGTCGCGCCGACTAACCCCGACTTGCCGTTTACCGCGCAAAGGTTACCGCCCACGGATATATCCGCGCCCGTTTTTAAAAGTTCCTCTACGTAGTTAAACCTCTTAGGGAAAACGGTTTCCTCAACCACCGTTACGCCGCGGGCAAAACTCACCGCCGCTACGAGTTGAGGTTGCAAGTCGGTAGGAAACCCCGGATAGGGACTTACCACGACTTTGCCGAAACCTTTTTTCAAACCGCAATACTCTACGCATATTATTTTATCATTTTTCGGTCGTATTTTGCAAGCGTTATTCGATAAAATTTTTGAAACTGCGGTTAAATTGCATAAATCACGAGTCTCAAACTGCATTTCGCCGCCGCAAATCGCCCCCGCAAGCAAAAAAGTTCCCGCCTCGATGCGGTCTTTGGACGGCTCGAAGTAAACTTCGCCCGTTTCGCGCCGCCCGTCGCCGCAAACGGTAATCCGTTCGCCGCCCGCGCCGCTTACTTTAACGCCGAGCAAATTAAGAAAATTTTGTAAATCGACTATCTCGGGTTCTCTCGCGGCGTTTTCGATAACCGATTCCCCCTTTAAACCTGCGGCGTAGAGCATTGCGTTTTCGGTTGCGCCTACGCTCGGATAGCGCAATCTGACCCTGCCGCCCGTAGTCTTTTTCTTTTTGAATTTAACGGTTTCGCCCTCTTCCACGTCCGCGCCGAGCGCACGAAGAGCGTCTATATGTATATCTATGGGGCGCTCGCCTATATCGCAGCCGCCCGCCCTGCAAATTTCCGCCGCGCCGAAACGCGTTAAAAGCGCGCCTACGATAAACAGCGACGCGCGTATTTTTTTAGTGAGTTCGCAAGGCAATCTCCAAGTTTTAAGACCGCTTGCGTCTATCGTGAGTTCGTTACCTTTAAAAACGGTTTTACCGCCCATATTTTCTATTATGTCAGCCATAACCGCGACGTCGCAGATTTCGGGACAATTTTTTATATGAGTTTTTCCGCAAAGAACGACGCTCGCCGCCAAAATCGGCAACGCCGAATTTTTAGCGGCAGATATTTCGGGCGTACCGCAAAGCGGGTTTCCGCCGTTTATAATAAATCTATCCATTTATCCTCCGCTTTCATATATACCATAGTATGAAAACGAAGGCCTACGGAGTTACTGCCCTTTAGACACGTTATAGAGTACGCCGAA
The DNA here is from genome assembly GCA_963660735.1 of bacterium. Lineage (GTDB taxonomy): Bacteria > Bacillota > Clostridia > Christensenellales > Borkfalkiaceae > UBA10281. Next base: position 6,244 of record CAVLAV010000011.1, on the reverse strand, counting down.
CATAGCGCAAAACACTATAACGGAAGTATTTCCCGCGGAAACGAGCGGCAACGGAAGTCCCGTGGGCGGTATGCTGCCCGTTACCACGAGTGCGTTTACCAGCGACTGTATACCGAATATACCAACTATCCCCACGGAAAGCATATACCCGAAAAAGTCTTTGCAATTAACCGCAATTTTTATTCCGCGCCAAATAATAAACGAAATTAGCGCAAACAACGCGACCAGTCCTATAAAGCCCGTTTCTTCACCGATAACGGCAAGAATAAAATCGCTTTCGGAAAAAGGTAAAAACCTGAATTTTTGCCGCGAATTAAAAAGTCCCACGCCGAACCAACCGCCCGAACCGAGCGCGTATAACGACTGCAAAAGTTGATACCCTTCGCCTTTGGGAGATTTCCACGGGTCTAAAAACGCCGAAAGTCTTTGTAAGCGATACGGCTCGGCTATAATAAGCAACGGCACGCACGCCGCAAGCGGCAACAGTATGCACAAAAAAACGCTCGTTTTTGTACCCGCGACGAAAAGCAGCGTAAGCATTAAAAGACCGAAGCATACCGTAATGGACATATTCGGCTCTAATATGACCGATAAACAAATCGCGCCGCCCGCCAAAAGCACGGGCAAAACCGTGAGCAATTTTTTAGGTCGCGACGGATCTTTGGCAAAATACCCCGCAACGAAAACGATAAACGAAAACTTTGCTATTTCCGACGGCTGAACGGTTATGCCTCCCACCCTTATCCATCTTTTCGCGCCGTAATTTTCAAACCCGAGCGGCGTGAAAACGAGCGCGAGCAGAACGAGCGAAACGAGCATAAGCCATATACCCGTTTTGCGATATTTACGATAATCGAAAAAAGCCGTAAATATAGCCGCGCCGTAGCCGAGCAATAACCCGACGAGGTGTTTTTGCGCCGAATAATATTCGTTGCCGTAAGTCGCGTCGCAGTTATATCTGCTTGCCGAATACACCGCCGTTAAACCGACGAGCGACAAAATAGCGACGGCAATAAGCAATAAAATATCGCCGTGCTTCTTTTTATTTATTAAATTTTCGTGGGAGATAATCGCCTTATTCGTCCGCATTTATGCTTTCAACGAGTTTTATGTAATAGTCGCCCCTTTCCTCGAAATCCGTAAATCTATCGAAACTCGAACAGGCGGGGCTTAACAATACCGCGTCGCCGTTTTTGGCTATATACGACGCGAGCGCGACCGCAACCGAAAATTCGCTCGCCATAGAAATCGACGGGAAATTACACTTTTTCGCGCTTTCGATAATTCTGAACGCGCTTTCACCCGTGGCGACGACCGCTTTTACTTCGCTGCCCGCTATTCCGTCGAAAAGTTTATCGAAGTCAAGTCCTTTATCCTTTCCCCCGACGATTAAAACGGTCGGTTTTACCATAGTGGCAACTGCTTTCACGGTTGCGTCTATATTCGTAGCCTTACTGTCGTTGTAATAGTCTACGCCGCTTACGGTCTTTACGAACTGAATACGATGTTTTACGCCCTTAAAAGTTTTTAAACTCTCGACTATCGCGTTCTCGTTCACTCCCATAATCTCTGCGACGCACACGGTTGCGAGAGCGTTGTAGGCGTTGTGTTCGCCGCTGACGGCAAGTTCGCTCGCGTCGGCTATAAATTTGCCTTTATAAAAAATTTTACCTTCGGACAAATATGCGCCGTTCACCTCTTCTTTCGTGGAAAAGTAAACGACTTTGCCTCGGGTTTTTTCGTCGAGATTTTTAACGAACGGATCGTCGTAACAAAGTACGGCGTATTCGCTTTCGGTCAAATTCAGCAATATTTTACTCTTGACGAACAAATAATTTTCCATATTGTAATGGCGGGACAAATGGTCGGGAGTAACGTTGGTTATTACCGCGATATGCGGTTTAAAAGTTCTTACAGTTTCGAGTTGAAAACTCGAAGTTTCGGCAACTACGACGGTATCGCGATCTAATTTGTTTAATACCGACGAAAGCGGAGTACCTATGTTGCCGCACAGTTCGTTTTTTACGCCCGCCGCGTCGAGTACGGCTTTTATCATAGTGCAAGTCGTCGTTTTACCGTTAGTACCCGTAACGGCGATAATAGGCGACAGGCACTCGGACGAGGCAAGTTCCAACTCGCCCGTGATTTTTTTGCCGAGTTTTTTTGCGGCAAGCGGTATTTCGTGGTCTATCGCCACGCCGGGACTTAAAACCACCACGTCGATTTTTCTTAAAAGTCCGAACACTTCGCGCCTGTCGGCGACTATCGCGCCTTTTTCTTCGAGCGCGCGCAAATTTTCCTTGACTTTGTCGTTGTCGCCGTCGTCGTAAACGTAACATTTCGCGCCGCGCGAAAGCAACAGTTCCGCCGCGCCCATTCCGCTTTTCGATATGCCGACTACTAAAAATACGGTTTTCCTGTAATACATTATAACCTCGCTAAATAGTTAAAATTATTGCGGTAAGTCCCGCTAAAAGCGTTACGAATTTATACGCAAACGCTATTTTGGCTTCGCCGTAACCTTTATGTTGAAAATGATGATGCAACGGCGCCATTAAAAATATTCTTTTGCCTTTGGTTATTTTAAAGTAAGCCACCTGCAATATTACAGATATGCCCGAACATACGTAAATTATGCCGATTACGGGAATATAAAAAGTATTTCCGCTTACGATAGCCGTAGCCGCAACCGCGCCGCCGAGCGCGAGCGAACCCGTATCGCCCATAAAAACGCTTGCTTTATGCGTATTGAAAAGCAAATAGCCCACGAGCGCGCCGCTTAAACATACCGACAGCAAAGCGATGCCGTTCGCCTCGTCGCCGACGACCGCAAATTCCGATTTTCCGCCCTGCAAGGCGGTTAGCACGGCAAAACAAAGAAAGTACACGTAGGTTACGCCGCCCGCAAGACCGTCGAGTCCGTCGGTTAAATTGACGCAATTAGTCGTAGCAACGAAAACGAGTATGGTAAGTGGCAAAAACACCCATACGCTGAGCGTAACTTTTACGCTCGTAAACGGAATAAAAACTTCGGTAAGTCCGCGCGTATAAGCAAAAACGGACACGATTATCGCTATAACGAGTTCGAAAACCGATTTCTGAAGCGCGCTTAACCCCTCGTTGCGTTTTAATTTTACTTTGATAAAATCGTCCGTAAAACCCACCGCGGCGTATAGCAAATACACTGCGACGCAAACCGCGGCAAGTCTTTTGCCCGCGCCGCCAAAAACGAAAAACGAAACGAGCGACCCTGCGATAAATATAAATCCGCCGAAAGTTGGCGTGCCGCTTTTATACTCGTGCTCCGACACGTAGGACAAAATGTTCTGCCCCAACTTTAATTTTCTTAAAAGCGGAATAAGCGCAAAACCGACCGCAACCGATAAGGCGGCGGCGAGCGCGAAAGCAGCGAAATATTCTTTCAAACGAGTTCCCCTTGCATTTCCTTTACGATTTCTTTAATAACGTCCGCGTCGGCAAAATCGTGTTTAACGCCCATAATCTCTTGATAAGTTTCCGCACCTTTACCCGCCACAACGAGCAAATCACCCTTGCCGAGCATAGATAAAGCGTATTTAATAGCCTCTTTCCTGTCGGCTACGGTAACGTATTCCCGACTTATCTTTCTTACGCCGACCTCTATCTCGTTGATTATCGCGCAAGGATCTTCGTAGCGCGGATTATCGGTAGTAATAACCGTGTAATCGGCGAGCGCGGCGGAAATTTCACCCATAACGGGGCGTTTTTCTTTTTCGCGGTTACCGCCGCAACCGAACAGACATATAAGTTTGCCGTCGCAAATTTTCTTGAAAGACGAAAGCGTACGTTTAAGACCGTCGGGGGTATGAGCGTAGTCGAGGTAGACTTTACCGCCGTTATATTCGGTAATAAATTCCGCCCTGCCGCTCACGGGTTTCATATTTTTCAACGCGCCCGCAATTTTGTAAAGCCTTACCCCTATTACGGCGGCGCAAGCACAGGACGCAAGCACGTTATACGCATTGCAAACGCCGATAAGCGGACTTTGTACCTCGTATATCATATCGAACAAATTTATAATAAAACTTATGCCGTTTACGCTTTGATTTAAGTTGACGGCGAACACATCGGCAGGTTCGTTTATGCCGTAAGTAACCGTTTTTGCGTCGGTTTCACGCAAGATTTCCCTACCGACGGAATCGTCAGAGCAAATAACGGCGTATTTACAATTTTCAGCCGTAAAAATGCTTTTCTTAACGGTTTTATAAGTATCGAAGTCGTGAAAATAATCGAGATGATCCTCGGTGCAATTAGTAAAAATAAGACACTCGAAATATATTCCTTCGACTCGCCTTTGATAAATCGCGTGAGCCGAAACCTCGGTAAACACGACCTCTACGCCAGCGTCGCGCATTTTCGCAAGAGTTTTGTATAAATCGAAAAGCCCTAAAGAAGTAAGTCCCGTCTGCTCGGAAACCGAGCCGTAAGTTACGCCGAGCGTACCTATCGTACCCGTTTCGTACCCCGCCCGCTCGAAAATCTCGGACAAAATACGGCAAGTGGACGTTTTTCCGTTAGTTCCGACCACTCCGACGATTTGCATATCGTCCTGCGGATTGCGGTAAAAGTTTTTGCATATAACCGCCTCCGCCTCTTTTACGTCCTCTACGACAACCGTACACACGCCCGCACATTCAGTTACGCGCTCGCCGACTATCAACTTTGCGCCGCGTGCGACAGCGCGCGGCGCAAAGTCCGCCCCGTCCTTGTTATTGCCTTTTATACAAAAAAACAAACCGTTTTCGGTTACTTTTTCGGAATTATCTTCCAAAGAAAATATTTCCTGCGGTAATTTGCCTATAACGGTTTTTATTTTTACGCCCGACAACAATTCTTCCGTTTTCATAACGACCTCGCCACTTTTTCTACTACTAACATTATAATAAAAATCACCCGAATAATCAGGTGATTTTAAGTCGAATTATGCAGTTTCAAGTCAAAAGTTATAAAGTAACGCCCGTTTTGTAAAACGCTATCTCTCTTATATCCTCGCTCTTGGCTTTATAATCGCCGTTCACGCAGGAAATTAAAAGGTCGAACAAGCCTTTTTCGTCCATCGAAAAGGCGTTAAAATCTATCCACCCGCGCTTTTTCTCGGATAAGGCGTCGTTAGTGGCGATTTTGAGCGTGGGAACGAAAGTCGAAAACGGCGTGCCTCTGCCGGTGGTGAACAATACTATCTGCGCTCCGCTCGCCGCCAAAGCGGTTGCGGCTATCAAATCGTTGCCGGGGGCGTTCAACGCCGAAACGCCGCTCTTTTTAACCTGCTCGCCGTAAGACAACACGTCGGTAATTTTCGTACTGCCCGCTTTTTTTACGCAACCCAAAGATTTTTCTTCGAGCGTGGTTATTCCGCCCGCCTTATTGCCGGGACTCGGATTTTCGTATACAGGAAAACCGTTATCGGTGTAAAACTTTTTGAATTTTACTATCATATCGCGGTATTTTTCGTATACTTCGCGGCTCTCGCACTTGTTCATAAGCAACTGCTCCGCGCCGAACATTTCGGGAACTTCCGTAAGTATCGCCGCTCCGCCGTTTTTAACGACCTCATCGCTAACTTTACCGACGAGCGGATTTGCCGTTATACCCGAAAAACCGTCGCTCCCGCCGCACTTTAAGCCTATGCAAAGTTCGCTTAAAGGCACTTCCTCACGTTGCAGGTTTTCCGCTTTTGAACAAAACTCTTCTAAAACGGACAAGCCGTAAGAAATTTCGTCTTCGACGTCCTGACAGTTAAAATAGGCGATATTATCCCTGTTATACGGCTTTAAATATTCCTTTATACCGTTTAAGCCGTTGTTTTCGCACCCTAAACCTACGAACAACACGAAAGACGCGTTGGGATTGAGCGCGACCGAACATAACAATTTTTTGATATTTGCGTTATCGTCGCCGAGTTGCGAACAGCCGAATTGATGAGTAAACGCGAAAATTCCGTCTATCGAACCTTTAACGAACTTTTGCGCGAGTTTTTCAAGCCGCCTGCAAACGTCGTTTACGCAACCCACGGTCGGAATAATATAAATTTCGTTTCTTATGCCCGCCCTGCCGTAATTGCGTTTAAAACCTTTGAATGACGTGCCTTGCTTAATTTCCGTTTGCGAATAAGACGGATTGTAAACGTACTCGAAATTTTCGTCGAGATGAGATTTTAAATTGTGCGAGTGTACCCACTCTCCGCTTTTTATATCCTGCGTAGCTC
>CAVLAV010000010.1:14646-17710 GCA_963660735.1 bacterium | reverse complement strand
GACGTTCCTTACGGCGATAAGTTTTCCAAAACTAAAACCGAAGTTTATAAAGAAAGCGTTTTTGTCGGTTACAGATACTATCAGAAGGCGAAAAAGGCGGTTGCTTTTCCGTTCGGATTCGGGCTTTCTTACACGACTTTCGGTTATTCCGATATGAAAATCGAAGAAAACGACGGCGAAATAACCGTTACGGCGACCGTTACCAACACAGGCGACAGGTACGGAGCGGAAATTGCGGAACTTTACGTCAAGGCACCGGAAACGGACGTGTATAAACCCGAAAAAGAGTTGCGCGGATTCGCAAAAGTTTATCTTGCGGCAGGGGAAAGCAAAGAGATAGCAGTTATCGTAAACAAAGCCGACCTTGGATATTATAACGTAAAAGAGAAACGCTACGTTCTTGAAAACGGCGAATACGAGTTTCAGCTTTGCTCGGACAGCGAGACTGTCAAACTGTCCGGGACGGTAACCGTTAACGGAGAAAACGTTCAGTCGCCGTATGATAAAGAAATCTTCGATTTGTACGAACACGCGCCCGACGAAGTATCCGACGAGGCGTTTGAAAAGATGAGCGGCTTGAAAATTCCGACGCTGCCGCTGGTAAAGCCGATAACGCTGGAAAGTCGGTTTACCGATATGCGAGCAACACTTCTTGGCAAACTTTTCAATTACGCCGTTCTTTCGGTCGCGAAAAAGGATATGAAAAAAGCGAAAAAACTTCCCGAAGGAGCAGAACGCGACAATAAAATAAAGGGTGCGTTTTTTCTGAAACGAATTATGGAAAGCAACTCGATTATTACAATGACGATGTCCGCCGGCAGAAGTTTTCCGTATAACTTCGCGATGGCGTTTGTCGATTTTGCCAACTGGCATATTATCAGGGGAATAAAGGATATGTGCTCGCCGATAAAAGCACCTGCACTTCCGAAAGACGAAAATAACGATAAGGAGAAAAAATAAGATGAGTACAGGTAAAATGTTGAGCGGCAAAATATTTAACAGCCGCGTACACTCGCAAAATGTGACGGGTAAAGAAAAATGGCTCGGCTATCTTTTAGGTCCGTGCGGCGCGCTTCTTTTGAACGCGGTTCTTGCTACCTATCTCAACGTTTATTATACCGACGTATTGAAGTTGACAGGTGTTTGGGGCGGAGCGTTTTTGGTAGTATTTCCGCTTGTCAGCAAGATTATCGACGCAGTAACGAACGTTATAATGGGATATATCATCGACCGCACGAAAACGAAACAAGGCAAAGCGCGTCCGTGGCTTTTATTATCTGCACCTCTCTTGGCAGTTACGGGCATATTGCTGTTTACGGTTCCGCAGGCAAGTATCAACGTGCAGGTAATATGGGTAATGGTAAGTTATAACTTGTTTTACAGTATAGCCTTTACCATATACAATATTAGTCACAGTCTTATGGTTCCGTTGTCAACGCGTAATACTATTCAACGCGGCGGACTTTCGGTGTTCAATCAGATTTCCACTATTATGATGAGCGGAATACTGGTTGCGCTTGTTTTCCCGATGGCGATTATGCCTATGCTCGGCGTAGATCAAAGTAAGTGGATTATTGTTATGTCCGTGTTGTCGATAATTGTCCTTCCGCTAACGTTATTTGAGTACTACTTTACAAAGGAACGAGTAACCGAGGAACAATCTACAAACGACAACGAAAAGAAAATTCCGTTTTTAACGCAACTGAAAATAGTGCTTACCGATAAGTATATGATTGTAACTTTCAGCTATTTTCTTATTTATGCTTTTGCAAGTTCGCTTAAAAATCTCGGACTCGTATATTACTGCAACTACGTTCTCGGTAGTTATAACGACGGAATAACTCAAACTCTCGTTTCGGTGATAGGCGGTATTCCGATGGGAATCGGTATTTTTGCAGTATGGCCGCTTGCCAAAAAATTCGGCAAACGCAACGTTACGCTCGCCGGGTTTATTCTGTATGCGCTTGGTAGCGGAATATGTTGTATTGCTCCTTCTAATATGGCAATCGTGCTTATAGGGCAATTTATTAAGAATATCGGCGGACTTCCGTGCGCGTACGTTTTTATGGCTTTATTTGCCGACTGTCTGGACCACGTCGAATGGAAAAGCGGTATTCGTTGCGACGGAACCGCAATGTCGGTATATAATATAATCGCTACGGCGATCGTTGGTATTGCGACCGGCGTATTTAACGCGATGCTTTCGGGCGCGGGTTACGTCGCTCCCGAAATCGTAGACGGCGTAACGATTGCGGCGACTCAGACCGCGGCAGTTAAAAACGTAATTACGTTTGCGTTCGTGGGACTGGAAACGATAACCGGCGTTATACTTGCCGTGTTGCTGGTGTTTTTGAGCATTGAGAAAAATATTGTCAAAAAACAAGCCAAGATACGCGAATATCAAAGGGCTCACGCCGAGGCGCAGGGCGAAGAATGGGTTGCGCCCGAAATAAGAGCGGCGCAGGACGAAGAAAAATATTTGCTTGAAAATGAAGAAGCGTTCGTTGCCGCGTTAAAAGAAAAATGCGCGAAAAAAGGCTTGAATTTCGACGTCGAACTTTCTACGTATAAGCAACAATTAAGCGACAAACAGCGTAAAGCCGAAGAAAAGAAGCGCATAGCGGAAGAAAAAACAGCGGAAAAAGAAAAACACGCGGAAGTAAGAAAGACGGCGAAACTTGCCGCGCTTTCTCCTGAAAAACGTGCGGCGCTTGAACGAAAAGCAAAAGTTCGCGCCGAAAAAGAAGAACGTGAATGGCAGGCGGAACTTAAAAAAGGCGAGGCGTTCCGCGCCAGGATTCAAGCCGAACTTGCGGCAAACAAATAAATAGGGGGAATAAAATATGAAAGCGATAAACTTAAAAACCGAATATCTTATAAACCCGATGGGGATAGATACGCAAAATCCTCGACTTATGTGGACTTGCGACGGCGGAATAAAGCAAACAGCGTATCTCATAATCGTAAAATCGGGCGAAAAAATCGTCTGGAACAGCGGCAAAGTAAATTCTTCGTCGATGAGCGCGGAATATCCGCGTAAATTGAAATCCCGAGAACGCGTGGA
>CAVLAV010000010.1:0-14102 GCA_963660735.1 bacterium | reverse complement strand
AAGGACGGCGAGACAGTCGAAGGGTGGCGCAAACCCTCGTATAACGGTTTTGCAAAGGAAACCGAACATAAAATAATTCCGTCCGCGTCGAACAACGTACCCGTTACCGAACACGAAAAATTTTCCGTTAAACGGGTTATTACCACGCCGGGCGGCAAAAAAGTTCTTGACTTCGGGCAGAACATACAAGGGTATATTTCCTTTTCGGTAACTGCAAAAAAAGGACAGAAAATGTTTCTGCGTTTTGGAGAGCTGCTCGATAAAAACGGCGAATTTACCCAAAAGAACATTCAATGCAGAAATAAAAAAGGAACGATAGTTACGCCGCTTCAACAAGTCGAATACTATTGCACGGACGGCTTGAACGAGTATAAAACGAAATTTGCGGTTTTCGGGTTTCAATACGTTTTGATTGAGACGGACGCCGAGTGGAAAGCCGAAGACTTTACTGCGACGGCGGTATATTCCGACCTAAGGCAAACGTGTAAATTCTCTTGTTCCAACGAACTTATCAATAAGTTTTTCGATATAACAGTCTGGTCTGCAAAGGGAAATCACATGGATATTCCCACGGATTGTCCTACGAGAGAGCGGCACGGCTGGTCGGGCGACGCTCAGATATTCGTCGGAACGGCAAGTTATTTGTTCGATTTCGATACTTTTGCAAAGAAATACGTCCGCGATTTATACGACTGGCAACGAAAAGACGGAATGTTGCCGCAAATCGCGCCGTACGGCGGAGTGGATTTTTATATGAAATGGATGAACGGTTCGGTCGGCTGGTCGGACGCGGGCGTTATTATTCCGTATACCTTGTGGAAACGTTACGGCGATAAGAAGTTTTTATCCGAAATTTACGACGGAATGAAAAAGTACGCGTTATTTATGATTAAGCGTTGCGGCAAGAAAATCATTTTATCCCGTCCGCTTCACTTAAAGCATAAAGACAGAAAATTTATCGTTAATTACGGGCAATGTTACGGCGAATGGGCGGAACCCGCGGACGTGTTTCCGAATCATTGGTCTACGGTCGTGTTGCCGAATCCCGAAGTCGCAACGGCATACACCAACCACGTTATGAATCTTATGACGGAGATTGCGGAAGAACTCGGAAAGCCTGAGGACGCCGCTCTTTATAAGAAATATGCCGACGGAACGAAGTCGTCGTATCGGGTGCTTCGCCGAAAGGAAGAATACTCTCTCGACACGAATCGGCAGGCAATGCTCGTTCGTCCTTTGTATATGAACTTGCTGGACGAAAAACAGACGAAATATGCGAAAAAACGCCTTATAGCCGCACTTGATAATTACGGATGGCGACTCGGAACGGGATTTTTATCCACGCCGCTCATTCTTCCCGTTCTTGCCGATATAGACGTAGAATACGCTTACAAACTTCTCGAAAACGAGCAGATGCCCGGGTGGCTCTTCATGCCGAAAGCAGGCGCAACGACGGTTTGGGAAAGTTGGGAAGGGACCGAGGCGCAGGGCGGAATCGCTTCGCTTAATCATTACAGTAAAGGCGCGGTTTGCGAGTGGCTTTTCGGCGATATGTGCGGTGTAAAGGTTACGGGCGAAAACAAGTTTACGATTGCTCCGAAAGTCGGCGGAAAGGAAACATTCGCAAAATGCGAATACCAGAGCGTTTACGGCAAAGTTTCCTGCGGCTGGCAAAGAGAAAACGGCAAAGTGACGTATAAAATCGTAATTCCCGCCAACACGACGGCGAAAGTCGTCCTGCCGAGCGGCGAAAAAACGCTCACAGCCGGCGAATACGAGTATACGGTAGGTTGATTATGCGCCAAAAGACAATCGCTTTAATAGCGCACGACAATAAAAAGCCCGATATTATCCGTTGGGCGAAAGAAAATAAAAACACGCTTTCCCGTTTTAATTTATGCGGAACGGGGACGACGGCAAAACTCGTAGCCGAAGAAACGGAACTTGCTGTAAAGAGATATTTATCCGGTCCACTCGGCGGCGATCTTGAAATCGGTGCCAAAGTTGCCGAAAGGCAAATCGATATAGTTATCTTTTTCTGGGATCCATTGCAGGCGCAGCCACACGATCCGGACGTAAAGGCACTACTCAGAATCGCCGCGCTTTACGATATTCCGATTGCGACCAATATTGCTACGGCAGATTATATTTTACATTCCGATTTAATCGGCTAAACAAGGTTAATACGGGCAAACCCCGTAAAAAATATCTTTTGGAGGAAAAAAAGATGAAAAGAAGGTTTATAACAATTTTATCCGCGATATGTCTCGTTTTATCGATGAGTTTTGTCGCCGCATGCTCCGGCTGTTCTAAAAAGCCGCCGAAAGCCGGTGACGGCGTAGTTTATCAGACGGGCGCGCAATCGTTCTGGGTGGGCGTAGGACAAGCGTATATGACGTTTGAAAACGTTGCCGAACCCGAACAGAAAGAAGAGAACGCTCTTTACGGAAACGTGTTTTACGTCAGAGTGAGTTCGGACAGCGGTAAAACTTATTCGCCGTGGCTTTCGGGCAAATGGGAAATGAACGACGCAAAAACGGAATTGACTCTTACCGCAACGTGGGAAAGCGGCGATAATTCCACTACGCTTTCTGACGCGACGAGCGGCGAAACGAAAAAGTATACCGCGGACGGCGGAAAGTTTACAATAGGCGTAAACCTCCCGAGCGCGGGTAAAGTTAATTTTACGCTCGATCCCGTAAACGACAAAGTCGGGGAAGGCGAAACGCCGACTCCGCCCGCAGAATGTACCGAGCACGTTGACGAAAACAAAGACGGCAAATGCGATAAATGCGGTAAAGATATGCCGACTCAGGGCGGCGACGAAGTTACCGTTATGAACTTGCTGGAAGCGGCGGCGAGCGGCGGACAAAAAGCCAGACTGGAACTTAAATCCGACAAGAGTTGGGAACTTTCGGTCAGTTATTACGAAGGCGGCGATTATACTCCCACCGCCAGCGGCACTTGGGCGTTGGATGCAACCACGTATCATATCACTCTCAACGTTACGGGAGACGCCGCAAACGTTCTTGCAGAAGATACATACACGCTTAACGTTGATTATACCACGCAGAAATACAGCGGCACGATTGCCTGCGCTCTGCCCGTTGTCGGAAACGTTTCTTTCGATTTTACGCAAACCGATTTAACTCCGCCCGCAGCGGAAGTTCAGAGCACGTTAAACGCTGTATCCGCAGGCGGTCAGAAAGCAAAAATCGAACTGTTGAAAGACAATACGTGGAGCCTTTCGATCAAATACTGGGACGGCGGAGAGTATACGCCTACCGCAAGCGGAACGTGGGATATGTCGGCAACCGATTATAACATTACGCTTACCGTAACCAAAGACGATGCAAGCGTTCTTGCCGAAGACAGTTATCTTCTGACGGTAGATTATACGACGTTTGCATACAGCGGAACGATCGTCTGCACGGTTCCGCAACTCGGCGAAATATCGTTTGCGTTCAGTTCGGCGACAACAGAAGGGGAACATTTCACCGTTTCTTACGACTTGAATTACGAAGGCGCACCGAGTATCGGAGCGGCAACCACCGAAACGTTCGACGGCGGCGACGCGGGTAAAAAAGAATACGTCAAGATCGCGCCGGAAACGCCCGTCCGCGAAGGATATAAATTCGCCGGCTGGTATACCGTGAAAAATCCCGTGCTTTCGGGCGGGGCGGCGGAAACCGAGTATCTTTTCGGAACGAAACTTTCCGCGTATAATTCCGCGCCCGCGTCGATTCAAAACGACGTAATGGCGATTACGGAAAACACCACGCTTTATGCTCGTTGGGTTGAGTGTAAGGAAATTTCCACCGCGGCGCAACTCAAAGAAATCGCGAACGATCTGACCGGTTGGTATAAACTCACCGCAGATATCACGCTTACCGAAGAATGGACGCCCGTCGGATTGTATTATGGAAGTTACGAATTTTACGAGCCGAACTGGTGGTTATATTCTTTCCGCGGCACGCTTGACGGAAACGGACATAAAATCAGCGGTTTACAACTGAATACGCTGGATTTTGCGGACACCGCAATAACCGAAAAAGAAGGAAGCGCGGACGGAACGACCGGATTTTTTGCTTCGGCAGTCAACTGTACGGTCAAAAATCTGACGATCGACGGTGCGCGGATCACGATAACGGATTATAAGCAGGACACGCACGCTTACGTTTCCGTGCTGGCGGCGTTCGTACAGGGAAGCAATACTTTGTTTGAAAATTGTACGGTAAGCAACGCGACGATCAGCGTTTCCTGCGAGGACGTATGGTATTACGGAATCAGCGGTTTGTTCGCGGGGCATTGGGGCGGACGCGCAAATAATTGTAACGTTATCGGAGGCTCGATAACCCTTACTGCGGCATATACAAAAGCGACGACAAAACCCTACGAAGCGATTTACATGGGCGGACTTGTCGGCGAAGGCTACGCCTGGCTCGATAACTGCGACGCTAAAACAACCGTTTCACTCACGATCAACGATTCCCGTACGGAAGTTTCCGCGCCGATGAACGTATACTACGGCGGCGCGACGGCAAGTTCCACCTATCTTAACAAAGTAACCTACGAGGGGAATATCTCTCTTGATTACACGAAAGCGGCAGGGGCGGCGAACATATATTACGGCGGCGTTTCCGGCTATCAGAGATACGGATATATCAATAACTGTTACTCGAAAGCGGCTATGAATTTTGTTAATAACAACGCGGCTGCCGTAGACGGACAGAATTTTGCGGCAGGCGGCATTCTCGGCGCGTACGATACGATGTACGGTCTGATGGGAACGGCGTATTTCGGTATCGGCGGATGCAGAGTAAGTAATTGCCTTGACAATTCCGCGTTTATGGCAACCGGCGCGGCGGTATTTGCAAGCGATTTTGCAATCATCGGGTTTGTTCCTGCGGACGCGGTTGTAGACTCTTATAATCAGTCGTTTAACGTAGATATGGCTAACTTTAAGCGTGCGGACGGCTCGTATACTTTCTTTGGCGCGTTCAATTGCGTTAAAGTAAGAGTCGGCGGCACAGCGGGAACGGATGTTGACGGCAACGTAACGGTAAACAGCGAAAGCGCGGTTTACGGCGAATCGGTCAAAGAAACTCTCGGCGACGGCTGGACTTACGAAAACGGAAAACTCCCCATGTCTAAGGCGGCGGAATAACGAAAAAATGCGCGGGGCGATACGGCGAAAAACTTATAGCCCCGCGTAAAATTTATCTGATAAGGAGAAAAACATGCAATCGCAAAATCCGTATTTGCCGATAAACGTATGTATAGCGGACGGAGAGCCGCACGTTTTCGGCGACAGAGTGTATATATTCGGTTCTCACGACAGGGCGGGCGGAGAAACGTTCTGCGAACTCGACTATGAGGTATGGTCTGCGCCCGTGAATGATTTGTCCGCATGGAAAAATCACGGAACGGTATATTCGGCAAAACAAGATCCTCATTACAGCGAAAGAAAACAATACCTTTTTGCGCCCGACGTTTGTAAAGGAAACGACGGAAGATACTATCTTTATTATTCGCTCGGCGGTTGGCGCGGCAGACACGGATACGAAGGTCCGATTTCCGTTGCCGTGAGCGATAGCCCTGCCGGTAAATACGAATATTTGGGCGACGTCAGAAATCCCGACGGAACGCCGTTCCGTGGTCTTATTACGTTCGATCCGGGCGTAATCAACGACGACGGCGTGATTCGTCTGTATTTCGGAACGAGTTATTTTTTTGACGAATATAAACGATTTCCAACAAAATCCTTGTATCGGTTTATAGAAAGTAAAGTGTTCGACAGGACGTACGGCGAAATAAAACAGGTAAAAGATGGGGCGACGGGAGCATATACGGCGGAATTGTCCGACGATATGTTGACCGTGACAGGAAAGCCGAAACTCGTCGTTCCTAAAAAAACCAAAGGGACGGAGTTTGAAGGACACGCCTTTTTTGAGGCGGCGTCTATCCGTAAGTTCGGCAATAAATATTATTTTATTTATTCGTCGCGAAACAATCACGAACTCTGTTACGCGGTAAGCGATTATCCCGACAAAGGCTTTTCTTACGGCGGTATTATCGTTTCAAACGGCGATATAGGGTTAAACGGAAGAAAACGAAAAGCGCGTACGAATATTACGGGCAACAATCACGGAAGTATCGAAAGAATAGGAGATAAATATTATATTTTCTATCACAGAATGACCGATAAATCGACCTATTCCAGACAGGCTTGCGCGGAAGAAATCAAAATCGACAACGACGGTAAAATCGCGCAGGTAGAAATTACGAGTCAGGGCTTAAACGGTAAGCCGCTGGCGGCAAGCGGCGAATATAACGCGGCGATTGCCTGCGGACTGATTTCAAAAAAGACGTTTCATCTGAGAAACGGAAAAAGCAATAAAAAAGTTCCGTATATAGCGCATGCAAACGGAACGGCGACGATTAAGGATATTTGTAACGGAACGTGTGTGTCATACAAATATTTCGATTTTAAGGGCGATACGTTATTGTGTTTGAAATTGCGCGGAGATTTCAAAGGAAAAGCGGCGATATTGCAACGAGAAAACGGAACCGCTATCAAAGAGATTACCGTTACTCCTAACAAAGATTACGCGGTTTATTCCTGCAAATTAAACATCGTCGGTAAAAGTGCCGTCTGGTTAAAGTTTACGGGTAAAGGCAAGACGGAACTTGCCTCGATAACGTTTCAATAAAAACAAAGCAAGAACAATGAAAAAAATATTAGGGATAGAACTCGGTTCTACAAGAATTAAATCCGTACTTATAGACGAAACTGGCAAGCCGCTCGCTTCCGGTGCTTACGCGTGGGAAAACAAGTTGGTCGGCGGATACTGGTCTTATGATCTGGACGAAATCGTAAAAGGGATTCAGGCAAGTTATTCGGAACTTGTTAAAGACTTAGGGCAAACAATAACGTCGTTAGACGGCTTGGGAATTTCCGCAATGATGCACGGATATCTTGCGCTCGATAAAAACGATAAACTATTAGTTCCGTTCAGGACGTGGAGAAATACAACGACGTCTCACGCGGCAAAGGAATTAACCAAACTTTTCGGATTTAATATTCCGCAACGGTGGAGCGTGGCGCATTATTATCAGGCTGTATTAAACAACGAAAGCCACGTTGCAGAAGTTAAAAGTCTTACGACTCTTGCGGGCTACGTTCATTTTTTGCTTACGGGGGAAAAGGTTCTCGGCATAGGCGACGCCTCCGGAATGTTCCCGATAAAAAACGTCGAATATAATAAAGATTATCTTGTAAAATTCAACGGGCT
Organism: bacterium; assembly: GCA_963660735.1. GTDB lineage: Bacteria > Bacillota > Clostridia > Christensenellales > Borkfalkiaceae > UBA10281. The sequence continues at coordinate 6,807 of CAVLAV010000010.1, read as the reverse complement.
TCTTAGCGATAACAACGTAAACGTTGATTTTGAAACCCTGTTGCCTGACATTTTACTTGCGGGCGAAGATGCCGGAATTCTAACGGAGAAAGGCGCTAAAATTTTAGATATTACGGGAACGCTTCGAAGCGGCGTGATCGTGTGTCCGCCCGAGGGCGATGCGGGAACCGGCATGGTCGCAACGAATTCGATTACGCCCGAAACCGCAAACGTATCGGCGGGGACTTCGGCATTTTTAATGGCTGTTCTTAAAAAGGGGTTGAGTCGTTACTACGAAGAAATCGATATGGTGACGACGCCATGCGGCGATCCCGTTGCAATGGTGCACGTCAATAATTGTACCAACGAGATAAACACGTGGGTAAAACTGTTCGACGAAGTGATTAAACTTTTCGGTTGCGATACAGACGAGGAAGACCTTTACACGCGGCTTTTTAAGTGCGCTGACGAAAGCGATTGCGATTGCGGCAAACTTACCGGATATAATTTTCTTTCGGGCGAACCGATAGTCGGAATTTCGGATGGGAAACTTATGTTTGTGAGAGAATCCGACGGAAAATTGAATCTTGCTAATTTTATGCAAATGCAATTGTTTTCCGCGCTCGGCGCGTTGTCGCTTGGCATGGAAATACTCTACGGGGAGAACGTGCGCTTAAAAAAGGTGTGCGGACACGGCGGTTTTTTCAAAACCGAAAAAATAGGGGCGGTCGCTATGAGCGCGGCAATAAAAGCGCCCGTAACGGTCATGAAAAACGCCGGAGAAGGCGGAGCGTGGGGAATAGCATTGCTCGCTTTGTATCGATTAAAAAACGAGAAAACGCTTGCCGATTTTTTAAACGTGATTTTTACGGATTGCCCTAAAACTACGGTAACGGCAGACGAAATACAGGTAAAAAAATTTATGGCGTTTATGCAAAGATATAAAAATTTACTCGCGGTCGAAAGAGCGGCTGTCGAATTGTAAGAGGATAATATGTTAAAAGATAATGAATTTTGGTTCGTGGTGGGCAGTCAGTTTCTGTACGGCGAAGAGGTTTTGAAAACGGTTGAAAGCCGTGCAAAAGAAATGGCGGATAAAATGAATAAAACGGGGCTTTTGCCGTGTAAACTCGTGTATAAAGTAACGGCAAAGACAAACGCCGAAATTACCGAGATTGTCCGCGAAGCAAATTATAGCAATAAATGTTTGGGAATAGTAACGTGGTGCCACACGTTCAGCCCGAGCAAAATGTGGATTAACGGACTTGCCTCCTTGCAAAAGCCGTGGTGTCATTTTGCAACTCAGTATAACCGCGAAATACCAAACGAAGAGATTGACATGGATTTTATGAATCTCAATCAGGCGGCACACGGCGACAGAGAACACGGCTTTATCGGCGCAAGATTAAGAAAGAGCCGTAAAGTAATCGCAGGCTTTTGGCAAGATGAAGAAGTTGTCGAACGGCTCGGCGATTGGATGCGTTCGGCTTACGGTGTTGCGTTCAGTCGTAATTTGAAAGTTATGCGGTTCGGCGATAATATGCGAGAGGTTGCCGTAACCGAGGGCGATAAAGTCGAAGTGCAGATAAAACTCGGCTGGCAAGTAAATACTTGGGCGGTGGGCGCGCTTGTCGAACAAATGAACGCCGTTACCGAAAAAGAGATAGACGCGCTTATGGAAGAATATAAGCGAGAGTACGATTTTAATACGGACGATATAAAGACCGTGCGCTATCAGGCAAGAGAAGAAATCGCTATGAAAAAGATGCTCGATTCCGAAGGATGCAAAGCGTTTTCAAACACTTTTCAGGATCTTTACGGAATGGAACAGTTGCCGGGGATTGCTTCGCAGCATTTAATGGCGCAGGGTTACGGTTACGGGGGCGAGGGCGATTGGAAAGTTGCCGCGATGACCGCCATAGTGAAAGCAATGGGAGAAGGTAAGAATGGCGGCACTTCTTTTATGGAGGACTACACTTACAATCTCGTTAAAGGAAACGAAGCAAGTTTAGGCGCGCACATGCTTGAAGTTTGTCCGAGCGTTGCAAGTGAAAGACCGAAAATCGAAGTTTTTCCGCTCGGTATAGGCGACAGGCAACCTCCCGCAAGACTCGTATTTGAAGGTAAAGAAGGTAAAGCCGTTGTATTGAGCCTTGTCGATATGGGCGGTAGACTTCGCCTTATTTGTCAGGATATAGAGTGCATTAAGCCTATTTTGCCTATGCCGAATTTGCCCGTTGCAAGGGTTATGTGGAACCCCGAGCCGAGTTTGACTATGGGCGTGGAATGTTGGATAACGGCGGGCGGAGCACATCACACCGTGCTTACTTACGACGTAACGGCAGAGCAAATGAAAGATTGGGCAAACGCTATGGGCATCGAGTTTGTTCACATAACAAAAGAAACATCGGTGGAGAGTCTTGAAAAAGAACTGTTCTATAACGACGTTGCATGGAAATTAAAAGGTGTATAAGCATGCTTGAAGAACTGAAAGAAAAGGTATTGAAAGGAAATCTCGATTTGGTTAAATACGGACTTGTGCTGTTTACTTGGGGCAACGTTTCGGCGATAGACCGTGAAAGCGGCTATGTTGTAATTAAGCCGAGCGGCGTAAACTACGATAAAATGACAGTCAATGATATGGTTGTCGTGGACTTGGACGGGAATATTAAAGAGGGTAAACTTAAACCTTCGTCCGATACGCCCACGCATTTAGAACTCTACAAAAGACATAAAGAAATCGGCGGGATCGTTCATACGCATTCAACCTTTGCAACGGCGTTTGCACAGGCTGGGCGGGATATTAAAGACTACGGCACAACTCACGCAGATTACTTTTACGGAGACATTCCCTGCGCCCGCGTACTCACCGAAAGCGAGATGACAGAATACGAAAAGAATACCGGCGTCGTTATAAACGAAACTTTTGCGGATAAAGACGTTGTAGCGATACCGGCTTGTCTTGTGAAAAATCACGGCGTATTCGCTTGGGGTAAGGACGCGGACGAAGCGGTATATCACGCAACGGCTTTGGAAGAAGTTGCAAAAATGGCGTACATAACCGAAACGCTCGGCTGTTCCCAAAGACTACCGCAATATATAGCGGATAAACACTATAACCGTAAACATGGTAAAAACGCTTATTACGGGCAAAGGAAACAGTAACAATAAATATAATTACAAGAGAATTATTGTGAAATAAGAGCGGCTTTATTTTTAATAACGTCGTAAAAATCAACTAAATAAACTATGAAAAAGGAAGTTTGAATTATATCAGACTTCCTTTTTATATGCGATTGTCGGGAAAAATTCTTGGCAATTTTTTTGTAAAATTTTCGTGAAATACCCCAACAAACGGCTCGTAACTTTCCAATTATAGTGAGGGGGTTAAAACCTTTTGCGGAACATCCTGACAAAACGGCATACTATGAGGCTATTTCAAAACTGACTAATTTATAAGATCGATTTTTTTGAGGGGAAAACGCAGAAAAAGGTTCGAAAGGAATAAGGAATTGCAAAATTTTCTATGGTTGAAGCAATGGATTGAATTTATGCGACATTAAGAAAATTCCTTAAAGAATAAAAAATTTTTATTTAAGGCCCCGAACTTTTGAAATTTCGTGTCCTTGGTTAAGTGAGAGGAGATAGTTGAAACGTCCGCCGTGAACGGGCGAAAAAATAACAAAAAAATTAAAAAACAGGAGGAAAAATGGAAGATAAAAGATTGAAACAATTTACGTTTTACGATTTGTATTTCGAGGCGTTGAAAGGACTTCCCGACGAAGCGGCTGGAAGAATGGCGAAAAACATCTGCAGGTTTATGTTTACAAACGAAGAGATTTCGGAGCCGCAGGACGACAGAGAAAACTTTTTCTGGAGCAATATCAGGGACGTTCTCGAAGAAGTTAAACGGATAGAAGAATACGGGCGGAAGCCTAAAAAACTCAATGAAAAGATGCCGCATTTTACGTTTACGGATATTTACGGCAAGGCGTTGAAACTGATGACGGATGCGGAAAGCGGGCGGTATATAAAGGCAATCTGCGAGTATATGTTTTACGGGACGGAACGGAAGTTAAAACCGCCCGTCGATATGTATTTTTCGTTCGCGAAAAAGAAACTGGGATTATCCCGGAAAAGAAAATCGTCGGGAAGTAAAGGCGGCGCAACGGTGCGCGTAAAGGTATCGGATAAATAGATTTCAAAGGCAACCGAAAAGAAAAATCAATATGTTTCGTTCGATGATTTTATGGCGGAAAATCCGAAGATAAAAAACGATTTATATGCTTCGCGGATGTATTTGCTGGACGGAGTCAACTGGATGAAACTTGATTGCGGGCTGGAGAAAAGCGACTATAAAGATTGCGACAGCCTGTATCGGATTCTGATGCATAAAGAGGAGATAATGAATAATGCCTGGTGATAAAAAGAGCGGAGCAAACCGTGAAGCAAAAACGGAGCAAAATACGGTAAAACCGAAGCAGGTTAAGAAAATGCAGTTTCCGCTGCATTTTGTATTACGGAAAGCGGCACAGCCGCCTTTCGTTTACGAGAGTAAAAATACACGGGAAAAGGAGGAAAATTTTGTCCGGAACGCCGGTAATATTCAACGTGGCATATACGCCGTATAAACTGAAAAAAGGTTCGACCGAAAAAGAGATAAAAGCCCACGCGGAAAAACGCGCGTATTACGATTTTACGGGCGATACGAATTATCTTCGATATATGACGACCGAGGGGAAACTGACGGGAAACGAATCCAAAAAATTTACGATGCTCGATTATCTGCAAAAATCTACGGGCGTGTTCAACGGCGACGGAATGATAAGTAAGGACGAGTTAAAAGAAATGAAACTGCGGCTGAAAGAAAATAAAGGCAACATCTGGAGCGGGTTTGTATCGTTCGACGAAGAAAATTCCGAAAAGATAGATACGCCCGAAAAGTGTATCGCGCTGATACGGAAAACGTTCAACGAATTCTTTCGCGATATGGGGCTGGATCCGCGCGAAGTCGATCTGATATGCGCTTTGCATCTGGACAGACCGTCGCATCTGCACTTTCATTTCGAGTTTTACGAAAAGCGCCCGTGGCTGAAAAACAAGCGCGCCGCCGGATATAAATATCGGAGCAAAGGAAAAGTGCCGATAAAAGCCATAGACAATATGGTGGAGCGGCTGACTTCTTATACGATAGACGACGATCTGAAAAAACTTTCGGACGAAGCGCGGAGCGCGTTGTATAAACGAAAAGATTTTTCGGAAGCGCTGTGCCGCGACGTGGCGACAAAGAAAATGAAAGAACTTGCGGAAAAAATTCCGCCGACGGCTTCGTTTCAGTATGGCAAAAAAGATATGGCTGATTATCGTCGGGAGATTGACGGGATTGTGGAAGCGGTTGCTATGGTGGACGAGAACGTGTGCGCCGCCGACAGTGCGTTCAGGGCAGAACTTATGCGAAAAGAAACCGCGCTGAAAAGCATTATGGGGAAGTATTACGCCAAAAGAATGAAAGATGACGGCATTTTCAAAGAGGAAATGACGAATGCTTCCGAATTTTTCGGACTGAAACATATACGGACGATAGACAGGTTGGAATGGGATTATCGCAGGCGGCTCGGGAATATCGTTCTTAAAAAGGTGAAGTACATACAGGAGAACACCTATAAATATAATCGGACGAAAAAGAGAAAAGCCAACGATAAGTCGATAAAACGCCATATCGCCGTGTCGGATAATAAAATCGGCAGGGGACTTTCAAACTTTTTCGGCTCGGTTTTCGATTTGTTTTTACCCGAAACGCAAGCCTATTCAAATCGGTTGCAGGAGATAGAACGCGAAATGAAGGAAGAAAAAGAGAAAGAAGAACGCGAAGCCGCGGCGAAAAGCAATTATTATAACAGCAGATGAGGTTTGCCCTACATTTTAGGGCAAACCTTTGAAAGGAGGGAAAGATGACATTTAATTAAACCTGGAAAATAACGAAAACAAACTCTTACATTCGAGCCTAAAAAGATAGGAATACGGAACAAAAGTAGTGGAAGTTTAAAAACGAGGGGTGGACGTTAGTTTTACAAAAACGGTTGACCTCCGGGTGTTTTACGCCATTTTTGCCCTGCTAAAAGAACGGTGTGGAAGTTTGCAAAAGTAACGTCCGCAAAAAACGCCGTTTTTTTCGTTTTTCAATTTTTAGTTGTTTTTGCGGAACTTACTTTTACATTCGAGCCATAAAAAATTTTCTGTTTTTTCTTGCGAAAACAGCTTGACAAATACAGATTTGAATGCTATCGTATTGATACGATAAAAGAAAATCGGAGGCGGAACTTATGAACAAAGCAAAAGTAATGCGAAAAGCGGAAGCGGGCGAAGGATTGACCGTGGCAGAAATTAAGGTTTACGAAAAGGCTGTTAAACCGAAAAAGCACGTTTACGGCAAGTACGGAACGCTTGCAAAACGGTATTTGGAGGATAAAGGAATTGATTGGACGATTGCAAATCTTCCCGAATACTTGCACGGCGTAGACAAAGCCGCCGACGAAATGTATGAAACGGTGTACGAAAAATTCTCGAAAGAAGAGCGTTTCAGAAAGTCGGAGGATTTTATAGAAAATCTGAGACGGGAAACTGAAATGCAACGGCTTATCGAAGAAGAAATCTTAAACGAAGTCGTTTATGTAAAATAACGGAGGTATCAATATGAAGGCATTAAAAGTAGTTGGAACTATCGGCAGATTTGTGTTTGCGGGCGTACTTATCACAGTGCATTTCGTAATGAACATCATAGGCGCATTGATTTGCGCTATAACGTCACAAGGTTAAAACGGAGGTTTT
>CAVLAV010000009.1:0-18772 GCA_963660735.1 bacterium | reverse complement strand
TAGATTTCAGTGTTATGAAAGAAGAAATCTCGCAAAACAACGTGCTTGAAATGGCGGAACTTATTGCCTTTATGGAACTACGTTTCCAGATAGGTTATCAGGGAAGCCGCGCGCAGAAAATGTATGCCGACTTATACGGCGACATCAAGCACAAGGACGAATTATGCTATATGCTCAGCGATTCTTACGATTTAGTCCAAGAAGGTGCGTTGTATCTTTGCGAACATTACGGAGAGCATTTGAATGATGTTATTGGTTACAGCAAAAAAGGCAAGCCGATTACTATCGAGATTGCCTGTATCCGTAAAATGATGAAGTTAATAAACAGAAAAACAAGTGATTATTACCGCTCTGTAAGCATTGAGGCTTTAACGCCCGTAAGCGAGCCTCCTTATGAACCTACGGAAGAAGTTGCGACAGACTACACTTTATACGAAAAAATCGTTGAAAGCCTAAATTTAACCGAAAATATGCGCATTGCCTTGGAATGCAGAGTAAAAGGATTAAGTTATCCCGAAATAGGCAGGGTTTTATCTCGTGCGCAAGCGACGGTGTATGAATACTTTATCAAAATGAGACAAAGATATATGGCGATTTACGGATAACTCTACATATAGAAACAACTCGTCCGTTACCCTTAACGGTTTAAGTTTGGTTTAGTATGGTGCACCTAAATAACGTAAAATGAACCGATAAGGTTTGATTTGCGTTATTTTATTTATACAAGAATTTACTGTATTCCCATCATCATATTATAATGATTAAGTTGATTTGTGTTTTCAAATATTCTTTTAAAAACTTCTTTATATTTATCTATTTTTATATCAAAATTATCTCCACAGTGCCTAATTAAATCCCCGATAAACTGGAATCGGTCAGTATCTGTCGCCATATACTCTGCGGGCTTCTGTTGTCCACTTGCGAATGAATTCAGTTTTTGCATCGGTATAGGCATCTCTGTCATGCTCATATTTCTTCCATAATTCCAGCTTTAAAGATTCATATTTCTTTGCAATCTGCGGATGCTCGTTCAGATAGTCACGGAAATACAGTTCATTATTATCTCCGATGTATCTGAGATGAATGTGATAAACCTTATCCGCAAAACCTTCTTTAGTATATCCTTTATTAAGTGAAATTCGGTTTGTTTCAGCGGACATTCCAATAAAACCATTCCGCTCCATAACATGCGCGACTTCTTCCATGTCGGTTTTTTTAGAAATCTCCACCATCACATCAACAATGTTCTTCGCCCATATGCCCTGTATAGCTGTACTTCCAATGTGACTGATCCTTTCAATAGGATAGTCTGACAACAGGTCTATTATTGAAACTTCTATCTCCTTGTAGTAGTCTTTCCACTTATCATCGTGCTGAACAAGGAAGATAGGAAACAACTCCCACAGTTCTTCCAGCGTCATTTCCGATAGTTCCTTCCTCATCATCAAATCCTCCACAAATCCCGATTTCTCTATCTGATTTTCTTTCTCAATTATACACGATGATATAGGCTTTTTCAATCCCCTGAACTGCCTTTGTTGAGGTCTAAGTGGCACTCCCACACACCGCAGAAGTGCCGCCTTATGCCTATGAATAAATTATCTCACGCTCTACAACTTCTCGTACACACGCCCGAATGTTGTTCATTTTTTGCACCCATAAAAGTTGATTATCAGCCTTAAACTGTTCTGTCACTCCCCGTCTGTCAGCATATTCCTTTACCAGCCGAGAAAACATATTCTCTGCCTGCTCGTCTACACTCGCAAGGTATTCATTTAGTCTAAGGTTGTTTTTCAGCAAATAGTAAAAAGTCGAACGTTTAATGTTCAACTCTTTTAAAATATCGGCAGATGTAATTGATTGAGCCATATCTGTTACTCCTATGCAACTGATTTTATGTGTTTCTTAGACATTATAGCATATTTTCTGAAAAATATCAAGTTGTAATGCCTATGAAACATAATGCCTATGAAACAATAGATTTTTGGATGCACTTTTGAAATAGCATCATGATGAAAAATTTCAAATGGCTCTTTGACGGGTGCTTGACATATATGAAAGAACTTGCCACAAAGCGAGCAAATAAAATAGCGAGGTAAAGAATATGAAACAGAAAAAGTATATCGCAGGACTGTATTTCAGGCTTTCTCAAGATGACGAACGCCAAGGAGAATCGGTGTCTATCGACAACCAGAGAACGATTCTTCGGAAATATGCCGAGGAGCGCGGTTTTGAAATCCACAACGAATATATCGACGACGGTATTTCGGGTACGACTTTCCAACGCCCTGAAGTGCAACGATTGTTAGACGACGCTAAAACGGGAGTTATAAACACTATTATAGTAAAAGATTTATCCCGTTTCGGAAGAAATTACATAGAGGTCGGACAATATATCGACTATGTTTTCCCTGCGTTCGGTATAAGGTTTATCGCAATTCAAGACAACGTAGATACGGAAAACCGCGACAGTAATGCCATGGAAATGATGCCGATTATGAACATTTTTAACGAATGGCATGCGGCAAATACGAGTAAGAAAATACGTGCCGTCAAAAAAGCAAATGCGCTTGCCGGCATATATAACGTATCAATATAACGTATCAAAGGTTTGTTACGGCTATGTAAAAAGTAATGACAAAAAACATACCCCCATTATCGACGAAGAAGTCGCACATAATGTTGTGCGCATATTCGAACTGTATGCGTCGGGTTTGAGCGCAAAGAAGATATCCGAGATTTTTAACGAAGAAGGTATTGCTTGTCCGCGAAAATATGCCTTTGAAAAGTTCGGTCATGAATTAAGGGCAAACGAACATTGGATCTGGTGTCCTTCTTCAATAAATATTATGCTACGAAATATGGTCTATATCGGTCATATGCCGCAACTGATGTCCTCCTCCATTTCTTACAAAAACCATAAGCGCACTAAAAAAGACAAAAGTGAATGGATTATAACCTATAATACTCACGAGCCGATTATATCGCAAGAACTCTGGGATAAGGTACAGGCAAGACGAAATTCTGTAGCACAAGGCAGAACAACGTTCAGAACGGGCTACACCCATCCTTTGTCCGGATTTCTCATTTGTGCCGACTGCGGTTGTAAAATGAAACAAAATACAACCGTACATAAAGGAAAACGATCCTATTCGTTTAACTGCGGCGACCATATGCGCTATGGGAAAGCAATTTGTTTTTCTCATCTGTGTAGATTAAATTGTTAATAAAAAACAATTATCGGCACAGATTTTTTTATTGTCAAAATAACCGCTATTTATAAAAGTGTTGCCATACTGAAATTCGATTTCAAGTCCATCATATGATACAATAAAACCGTATTTTTTATCCTCTGAATATAATTTGTCGTATCTTTTCCTTTTTATCGTTTTCTATATGCTTCCGGGGTATATCCTGTATAATTCTTAAAATTCTTAATGAAATGACTTAATGAAAAATATCCGACTTTATTGGAAATTTCAAGCACGTTGTAATCGGTATTGAGAAGTAGCATTTTTGCATAATCAATTCGTTTTTCGGTGCGATATTCGACAATTGTTTTTCCCGTGCGTTGCTTAAACGCCGCTACTGTTGTAGGAATAGACATAGGGGAGTTCTCGTATATGCTTTGGATAGAGCAATCCATAAGTTCGTAATGGTCAAGTTTGTTTTGTAAGTCGGCAGTATACGTATCGGTGAGTGATGATTGCAGAGAGAGTACTTCGCCACGATCTCCTGAAGATAGTAAGACCGTAGTTAACAGTAATTTTATAATTTTAGAATAATTAGTATCTTTCGTTGCTTTATAAGTTAGAAGTTTTGCGAGATAACTGATATACGAATATTCGTTTTTATTCATATGAAAAACAATCATGCTATCTAAACTGTTTATTCCGAGAAGTTTGTGGTTTTCAAAAAGGAAATTATCGAAAAACATTTTAGATATGCTTAAATTGAAATGCGCAAGTCCCGAAAAACTTTTTACGTCACCCGTAAATTTCAGTTGATGCGTCGATTTCGGCGGGAGCAGGCAAAGAGTGTAAGCAGGCAAAATTATTTGTTTATCTTGGTAAATATGCACGAAATTATTTGTCGTCGTAAAGAAAAGTTCATAAAAATCGACATGGGTATGCAAACAGGTGTTTGCAAGTTTCCACCAGTGAACGTCAAAAAACGACGACGGGTTTTTGAACTGGTTTTCTATTGTAAAATAGTCTGGTTGAATCTTTTTCATAGTTATATTGTATATAAAATCACAAACTTTGTCAATCGTAATGAGTAAGCCTTCTTAAAAAAAGGGCAATGCCTGCTTAAAATTAACGCAAGACAAAAAAAGCGGGAAGTGATATAATATAGGCGCCAAAAGGAAAATACTAATCTTTTTTAACGGAGAAAATATGGATAAAGTAAATATTGAACAAAGACTTTTTACGATGGTTCCCTTAATAAAAGAAAAATCGGTCAATGTTCGAATACCCGTAGATAACTTCTGTTTCATGCCTTCAGACTATAAAACGGGAAGCGAAATGCCCGTTTTCACAAATGATAATTCCGTGCCGTTCGGGCGGGAAGATTTCTGGGGCGGAAAAGTCGATACGCATGCCTGGTTCTATAAAAAAATAGCAATTCCCGAAAGAAAAATCGGACTGCGCTATGAATTAAGCATAAAAACAAATATAAGCGAAAAAGAATGGGACGCTTCAAATCCGCAATTTATAGTATATTTTGACGGGTATCCCGTGCAAGGGGCAGACCTTAACCATACAAACGTCGTACTTCCCGATAAAAACGAAGTCGAAGTTTATGTTTATGCTTATACGGGAACCAATCTCAACGATCCCGCGCCGGTTAAGTTCTACGCGGATATTATAGGAATAGACGAAACGGCGGAAAGATTATACTACGATCTGAAAGTTCCGTATGACGTGATAGGATTTACCGACGCGAACACGAAAGAATACGTCGATATCTTGCGGTATCTGAATAACACGCTGAATCTTATCGACTGGCGCAGCGATGACAAAATGCGCGCGTCCTTTGCTAAAGCCGCAGATTATATAGAAAAAGAATTTTACGGCACATATTGCAAAAAGGGAAACGTAAAAGTTAAGTGCGTGGGGCATACTCATATAGATATCGGTTGGCTCTGGACGGTTAAACAAACCCGTGAAAAGGCTCAAAGGTCGTTCTTTACCGTTCTCGAGTTGATGAAACGGTATCCCGAATATAAGTTTATGTCTTCGCAGGCTCCGTTGTATCTTACGATAAAAGAAGAAGCGCCCGAAAAATACGAAGAGATAAAAGAGCGGGTAAAGGAAGGCAGATGGGAAGTTGAAGGCGCGATGTGGGTTGAAGCCGACTGCAATCTGACTTCGGGCGAGTCGTTGGTAAGGCAGGTTCTTTACGGTAAGCGTTTCTTTAAGAATGAATTCGACGTGGACAGCAAAACGTTATGGCTCCCCGACGTATTCGGATATTCTGCGGCGTTGCCGCAAATTCTGAAAAAATGCGGCGTTGATAGTTTCGTTACGAGTAAAATCAGTTGGAACGATACCAACATGATGCCGAACGATACGTTTATATGGAAAGGTATCGACGGCAGCGAGATTTTTACTCATTTCATGACCGCGCAGGAGATGCCGAAAAACGGCGAAATTAAGAATTTTACGACTTATCTGCCGCAGGGTAACGCAAGTTACGTTATGGGCGCATGGCGGAGAAATCACAATAAAGATATCGTTGACGACGCTTTGCTTACGTTCGGTTTCGGCGACGGCGGAGGCGGACCTACGAGCAAAGATATCGAAATGCTCAAACGTATGAAATACGGCATTCCCGGTTGTCCTACGACGGAGTTCTCGGATTCAACCGAGTTCTTAAACGAAATAAAAGAGCAGTCGGAAGGGCAACTCGAAAAATGGGTCGGTGAGTTATATTTCGAATATCATCGCGGAACGTACACTTCTCAATCCGAGATGAAGAAAAACAACAGAAAGTGCGAGTTTGCATTGCAGAATACAGAGTTGTTTTCAGCGATTGCGGATTCTCTTTCGAACATTGACTACCCGAAAGAAAAACTCGATAAAATGTGGAAAACCGTTCTTGTTAACCAATTCCACGATATTCTCCCCGGTTCTGCCATAAAAGAAGTCTACGAAACGGCGAATGCGGAAGAAAAACAAGTCAGAGAAGAATGCGCAAAACTTCTCGAAAACGCTTTCAAATCCGTTGCGGACAACGTTTCGAAAGCGGGTGTAGCGGTGTTTAACCCCACTTCGTTTACTTGCGGCGGGACTGTGGCGTTTGACGGAAAAACGCGTTATTGCGAAAATATTCCGTCAAAGGGGTATGCTGTAACAGATTTCGTTCCGTTTGACGAAAGCGTTGCGGTAACGGATAAATCGATAGAAAATAAATATTTTATCGTCGAATTCGACGATTGTATGGAAATATCGAGAATTTACGATAAACGCAACTCACGCGAAGTCATTCCGCAAGGGAAAACCGCAAACAGAATAGTTGCTTTTGAAGATTATCCGAACAATTTCGACGCATGGGAAATCAGAGAATATTATAAAGAAAAATTTTATCCGATAATAGACCATGTTTCTTGCGAGAAAGTATTTGACGGAGAAAGAAGCGGATTAAAGATTGTTCGTAAGTTTGAAAAATCCACGATAGAGCAAACTATCTGGCTTTACGAGCATATCGATAGAATTGACTTCGATACTAAACTTGATTGGCAAACGGAACACGTTTTGGTAAAAGCGTTTTTCCCCGTTGACGTAAATGCAGAAAAGGCTACTTTCGATACTCAATTCGGCAATCTCGAACGCCCCGCACACGCAAATACGAGTTGGGATAAAGCGAAGTTCGAAGTGTGCGGTCATAAGTTCGCCGATTTGTCGGACGATAGTTTCGGATTATCGGTGTTGAACGATTGTAAATACGGTTATTCGGTCAGAGACGGAGAGATAGGTCTTTCTCTTTTAAGATGTCCGACGTATCCCGATCCCGATTGCGATAAAGGCGAACATACATTTACTTACTCGTTATATCCGCATGCGGGCGCGGTAAGAAATAGCGAGGTCTATAGGCATGCATATTTGCTTAACAATCCGTTTATTGCGGTAATCGCAAACGGTAACGGTAAATTGCCTGAAAGATATTCCTTTGTAAGCGCAGATAAACCTAACGTAATAATCGACACGGTTAAACGCGCGGAAGATTCGGACGATATAATCGTAAGGCTTTTCGAAAGCGAGAACAAAACCGCGGACGTGAATATTAAGTTTGCAGTGAACGGCAAAAAGGTTGCTTTGTGCGACCTTATGGAAAATGAATCAGAGGACTTGCCTGTAAAAGACGGAGTAATTTCGATTCGGGTAAAGCCTTTTGAAATAGTAACTTTGAAAATATTCACAAAAACGGTATGAAAATACAGGAGGCAGATTATGAAAAAAATCAATAAGTTTCTTTCTTGCTTATTGGCTTTAGGTCTTACGGCGTCGGTTACCGCATGCGGACCGAAAACAGACGGCGATTTCGATGACAAAGCGAACAACATTTACATTCAGGCTTACACCGGCGGCGTGGGCGTAGGATGGCTGAACGCGGTCGTGGAAGAATTTAATAAAAAATACTATTCCGATGTATCGTCCGAAAAATGGGTTATGAACATACTTACGATAGACAACAAGGACGACGGTGCGAATTTCTACGAGGCATTTAAATCCGGAACTTCTACCGCGGATATTTATTTTACGTCTAACCCGACGATGTGGTCCGAAATGATTTCGAACAATTACTTGCTCGATTTATCCGACGTTTACGCTTCGAAACCTGACGGCGAAAGCGGAAAAACCGTATCTCAAAAACTTGCGAATGCCGACGCGAATTACAACAAATTGTATACGAACGACGGTAAGGTAAGCGGGGTTTACGGTCTGCCTTATGCCGAATTGTTTGCGGGAATGGTCGTCAACAAAGAAGTATTTGTTAAAAACGGTTGGTTTACCGCTGCGGACGTTTCCGAAAAAGCAGCGATAGAACAAGAACTTAATTGTTCGTTAAAAACGGCGACCTATCAGATGAGAACGGTGCTTGTCCGCTCGGACGTTACGGATACGCCCAAGTATTCCGACGTTATTCTCTCGGCGGGTAAAGACGGTAAATACGGCACCGTTGACGACGGACAACCCGTGAATATGACCGAATGGAACGATATGATGGACGCTATTTCGAATGCAAATTATAAAGCGTTCTTGTGGGCGGGCAAATATCCCGAGTATACGAATCACGTTTTATCCGACGTTTTCGGTCAGTATATGGGCGAAGAGAATATGAAGAAGTGGCTTTTGTTCGGCGATGAGGAATGGTCGTTTACCGACGGAAGCGGAAACCAAGTTACGGTGAACGCCAAAAACAGAGCGGAATCGTTTAAAGTTCCCGAACTTAAGAAGTCGTTGGAATTCCTTTCTTCGCAACTGGTTAAAAACGCATATTCCAAGAGTATAACGGCTAACGATACGCATACCGATACGCAAGGATATTTCATTTACGGCGAAAATTCTTCGACGATGGAAAAAGCCGCTATTTTATGCGACGGTTCGTGGTGGGAAAACGAGGCAAAATCCAAACTTGAGAATATAAAAGCTTATAACGTTAACGAATATACTTTCCTTTTCGCTCCGGCATTCGAAGGACAGAAAATGGCTGCGACCGATTCGTATATGACGGTAACGGAATCGGGTTCGGTTTTTGCCCGCAACACGACGGATCAGGCGAAAGCGGCTAAAATAAAAGAATTCCTTTCTATGACTTGTTCGGATAAATATCTAAAACACTTTACGCTTACGACGGGATGTATCCGTCCGTATGATTACACGCTTACATCGGAAGAGTCGGCTCAACTCACCCCGTTCGGTCGTAATTGCTGGGAAATATATAATTCCGAAAACATTCATCTCGTAAAAACCGCGCTTTTGCTGAACGTGGGAAAATCGAACGTGGGGATGAACGGGGAATATAAATCTTATATAGACGGAAATCTTTATGAAGCCCCGATTTCCGCGCTCATAAAGAACATATCTGCGGAAAATGTGTTTAACGGAATGTACACATACGAAAAAGGCAATATAAAATAAAAAAATACGAGGAAGATATGGTTCAACGAAAGGAACGTAATCACGGCAGCATATCGCGGAATTTGTTTTTAATTTCGCATATGTTTTACCCGTTATTGCTGTTTTGCATATTCTGGATAGGCATAAACGTAACGTCCATAGCGTTGGCGTTTGAAAGAACTGTGAACGGGGTAACGCAATTTGCCGGTTTTTATAATTTCGCCGAGTTCTTTAAAAAACTCGCAAACCCGATGGACGAGGCGCACATAAGCATTCTTAATACGATAAAATTCAATCTGATATCTTACATTTGCACGATACCTTTGTACTTTATTTTCTCGTATTATTTGTTTAAGAAGTTTATAGGCTCCAAAGCATTCGGCTTGATCGTAATGATTCCGCAGGCTTTTTCGAGTTTTATAATATCGGTTCTGTTTATGAAGTTTATAGGCGAGTTGCCGACGTTGCTTTCAAACAGCGGAGTTTCGAATCCTCCGAACTTTCTGTATGGCGACAAATACGTTTTAGGCGTGCAGTTGTTTTACTGTATCTGGACGGGCTTTGCCGAAGGACTTATTATTTACCCGAATGCGATGAGAGCCATTCCGGGGGAAATACTCGAAGCCGCCGAAATCGACGGCGCGGGAATGTGGCACGAATTTTTCGATATTGTAATGCCGCTTATATTCCCCACGTTTATAACGTGTTTCGTTATGGCTATTTCGGGCTTTTTCGGAGCAAGCGGCGCGCTTGTGTTGTTCTACGAATGGAAAGCGCCCACTTCGGCGTCGCTTATAGGTTACTATATGACAAAAGAAATAATGATGACGTCGGACATAAACACGACTTATCCGCTTATGAGCGCGGGCGGAATTATATTTACCGTTATTGCCGCCCCCGCGACGTTCGGAATAAAGGCTCTTCTCGAACATATTTGTCCTGCGGAGGAATACTGACGATGAAAAACACGGTAAAGAAAAACGCCGGAGCGATGGTTTTCATCGTTATCGTCGGCTTAACGCTGCTCGTTTACTGTTTGTCGCTTTGCGTTCCGATTTTGTGGGCTGTAAACGCTTCTACCAAAACAGAGATAGCCTATTTCGAAAATCCGTTTGCGATAAGCGGGGCGCATACGCTTAAAAATTACGTCGCCATCTGGGAAAAACTCACGATTACCATTCAGGTGGCGGGGAAACCCAGAAAAATTTATGATATATGGACGATGCTTACCTATACGCTTGCGTTAAGTTTCGGTAAGCCGACGCTTGTCATATTTTTTACCACCGTAATGGCTTATTGCTTATCTAAATTCAGATTTTTCGGCTCGAAATTTTTGTATTCGCTCGGCATAGTTTTAATGATTCTGCCCGTTTACGGCACGACCGGCGCGCAGATGAAAATATATAAGGCTCTCGGCGTTTACGATAACATTTTTATGAATATTATCGTAAGTCCGTCCGGTTGCTTTTGGGGAATGAACTTTTTAATGCTTTATGCGGCATTCAAAAGAATTCCTACTGCTTATTCCGAAGCCGCAAAAATCGACGGGGCGAATGATTTTGATATTTTTTATCGGATTATGTTCCCGATGGTGTTTACGACGAGCGTCGTGTTCTGGCTCCTTTCGTTTTTAGGAACGTGGAACGATTATAATACGTCGCTCGTATGGTTGCCAAGTTATCCTACGCTCGCTTACGGAATGTGGATATTCAAGGATCAGATAACGATTTACGGTTCTTCCACGCCCGAGGTCTTAGCGGGATTTCTGATGATGAGCGTGCCACTTGCTTTGCTGGTAACGGTAAGTAAAAATCTCATAACCGAAAAGATGCAGGTCGGCGGTTTGAAAGGCTGAAAACAAAGGGGTACCCCTTTCTCGTCTACGACGAGAAATACACTTTATAGGAGGCAATGATGACTAAAATTAAAAAAACAATAATAGGCATTTTATCTGTTTTAACCGTTTTGTCAACCGCATGTTTTGTCGGTTGTTCAAACGAGAATAACAGCGGAGATAAAACGGTTAAAAACAGCAAACAGGCAGATATCGGGCTTCCCGATAACGCCGCATGCAACGTCGGCGAAACTTTCGTGTTTCCCGTCCCCGTAACCGACGAAAATATTTTATCGTATAAAATCGATGTGAAAAACGGCTCGGAGTCCGTTGCGGAACTCACGGAAGACGACGGCGCATACGCTTTCGACGCCGCCGGCGAATACTCGCTGATTTACAATGCGGAAACCGAAAAAGAAATTCTTGTCGATAAAATCACGTTAACCGTAAGCGGTGGTGGGGCGTTTGCCATAGATTGGTTACCCGAAAAAGTCGGGCGTTTCGATACCGTGAAGGTTGCCGACGTATATAAAAATATCGACGGACAATCGGTTAAAGCCGATTTAACGATAACTTCGCCGAGCGGCAACGTTGTAAATCCACAAAACGGCGTTGTCGAATTCACGGAAGAAGGTAATTGGACGTTTGAATTTTCGGCGGGCAGCGGAAGCGGTAAAATAACCGAAACCAAAACCGTTGCCGCCTCGCTTAACTCTTCCGATTTATTCTCGTTCACGTCGGGCGGGGTGAAGAAAGCCGACGCGGTTTCCGTTCCCGAAGGAATGGGCGCGAGAAACAATCCGCTTAGCGCGACAGGCGTTGAAATGACGTTCAAAGGCGACGGCGTTATTCGTTTCAATAACATAATAAACCTTAACGATTTATCCGCTACGGACAGTTTAATCGAGTTATATGCGATTCCCGCAAGCGTTCCCGATTACACGGGATATACGGAAGATCTTTTGCCCGGCGAAAAATATCCGTCAGGCGGGTATACTCACGGAACGGCGAATTTTACAAGATTTGAAATAAAACTTATTGATGCGTATGATTCGAACAATGTGATAATAATTACGTTCTTCTATATGCCGACGTATTCCTACTGGAACTGGAACGAAGGGTTTATAAACGTCGGTAATAAAAATGCGGCGTATGCGATCAACGACGGAAAGTTTGCCGCAGGGCAATACGGCGCGAACAACGTCGGAACGGTGGGCTCGTATTCGTTTTACGGCGAAGGCAATTTCCCGTTTAACGTTCAATTGGATTACGCAAGCAAAAAATTCTATTCGGACACGAGAGGAAAAGGTCAGGTTCTTGTTCTCGATTATTCCGACACGTCTAAGCTCGGCGCGGCAAACGTGTGGAAAGGATTTACCACGGGCGAGTGTTATATGGAACTTTCTTTCCCGACGGTTTCGAAAGAAAGTTCCGTGCTTATAACGAAAGTTCTTGGCGTTTCGCTCGAAAATAAAAAGCCTGCCGACGTAAAAGAACCGAAGATAATTATAGATTATTCGGAATTTGAAAACGAAAACGTTCCCGTAGCAAAAGTCGGGGCGGAATATAAAATTCCGTCGGCGTCGGCTTTTGACGAAATCGGTGGGAAATGCGACGTAACGGTTGCCGTTAAAGATTCAAACGGTAACGACGTAGAAATAACGAATGGCAAGTTTGTTCCGTCGTCTGCGGATAGTTATTCTATCGTGTATTCCGCTAAAGATTTTTATGGAAACACAACTACGAAAAATTTGACGGTAACGGCAAGGGAGACGGTTGAAGACATAACCGTTTCGCCGCTTTCCGAATATGAGTTTTACGCTGGAGCAGACACTCTCGAACCGCAATTCACGATATCAGGCGGAAGCGGTAAAAAACAATATACGGTCGGATATTTCTTGAACGGAAAAGAAATTAAGCCGTCCGACGGGTGGCTGTCGTTCGGTGAAACCGGAACTTTAGAAATTAAATTCAGCATTACCGACTATTTCGGAACGCATGAAAAAACTGTGACTTACGAAGTTAAAGCACAGGATAAGCCGGTGTTAAGCGACGTCGTGTTGCCGTATGCTCTGTATGTGGGAAAAGAATATCAGTTTCCGAAAGCAACCGCTTACGATTATAAGAACGAAGGTTTTGTCGACGTTGATATATTCGTAAACGGCACGATACTCGGAAAAGACAGAAAATACACGCCGAAGGAAAGCGACGGCAAGCAATTGACGGCGACTTATTCGGCAGCGGCAAACGGCGTTCTGGAAACAAAGTCGTATAGCGTGAAAGTTATAGATTACACCATTTCGTCCCATATGGCTTTTGAAGGTGATGTAACGACGGAAGTCGGCGGCAGATATACTACGATCTCGGCAGAAAAAGATTATACGATTTCGTTTGCATATCCCGTTGCGGTCGACGGATTGAAATTTTCCGTAGGCGGCGTTCAAGGCAAAGATAAATTCGCCTCGCTTAAATTCACCGTAAAAGATTCCGCAGACGCGAAGAAAACGCTAAGTTTTTCTCTTGAAAAAGTATCGTCGGGCAAATTCAACGTTATAATCGGCGAAAAACAATATTCCGTCGACTTCGATTGGGTAAACGCTCTCAATGAAAACCGCGAATCGGTAGCGATAAGCATATCGGGCGGAAACATAGAGTTAAAAAACGAAAATCTTGTTTTGCTCGGAAGTTTCCCGATAGAGAAATGGGATAACGGAACGACTTATAACGGTTTTACATCCGGTGGAGCATATTTCTCGGTAAAAGTCGGTGGAATTTACGGCTTGACGTCTATAAAATTGTTCGGATTCGGAAACCAGACTTATGCAAAATTGTCTACGCTTTCTGCTCCGTCGGTTGCTCTTTTGGGTGAATTCAAGAGTGGTGTAGTTGCATTTAACGATAAGGTTACTTTCCCCAAAGCGGCAGGTTTCAGCGCAATATCATATAACGTTTCGGTAACGTATGAAATTACAGACCCGAACGGGAAAACCGTAAAATCGGGTAAGGGGACGGAAACGGGTAGTTTTACTTGCGATAAATACGGCAGATATACTTGCATTTATACGGCTTACGACGAAGTAAACGGCGTATCTGCGCAACTTCCGTTCTATTTCGACGTGAGAGATACCGTCGAACCTATCGTAACGGCGGATGAAAATCTTGGAACGGGCAAAGTCGGCAGTTCATTTACGATAAAGAAAGCCGCGGTAAGTGATAACTCCGGTGATGATAAATGCACGGTCAAAGTATTCGTTATTGACACTTATTACAATTCAACGGACGTTACGGCAAGTATGAAATATACGCCGAAGAAATCCGGAAGATATAAAGTTGTATACATGGCGATGGACGAGGCAGGAAATATCGGCGTTGCCGTAAGTTATTTTACTGCCGAATAAACGGAGGGAAAGTATGAAAATAATAAAAAAATCGGTATTGGCTCTGCTTATTGCTGTAATGCTTTGCTCTGGTTTTGTTCTTTCATCTTGCAAAAAGCAAAATAATGACAGTGGCGACGATACTAAATACGAAACCATAAACATAGTAAAATCGGGATTATCGGGTTATAAAATCGTAATACCGGAAAATGCAACCGAATGTGAAAAGTTTTCTTCGGAAGAATTACGCGATTTTGTTAAGCAATCGACGGGTGCAGTCTTGTCTATTGCTACCGATAACAACGTGGCATACAATCCGCTTGATAAAGTCATATCGATAGGCGAAACTACGATTAAAACGCAAGCGGGTGTAAAAATGAATGACGGACTTCGTAAAGACGCTTTTGCTTTAAGTTCGGTTAAACGTATGATTTTTATTTACGGTAATTCGGACAGGGCAAATCTTTACGGCGTTTATGAATTTCTGGAACAATTCGTCGGCGTTCGTTTTTTAACGGCGGATTATACCTACGTTCCCGAACAACAAAACATTGAACTTAAAATACCTTTGAACATCGTTAAAAATCCTGCGTTCGATCAACGTCAGTATTGGAGTATGGACGCGCAGACAAATGCTCTCTATGCCGCGAGAAAGCGTATGGTAACGTATTGGAACTGGTCGGAACCGCAATACGGTTACGGAATGTACCGAGATTTCGAGGCGCGCGGACATAACGTAATTGAGCTTATGAAATCGGGTGCCGAGAGTTTCGGTCTTGACAATATACCCGATAATGCGTATGCAACGGATATTAACGGAAACAAAATGAGTGCAGACATAAACGGCGAAATTGTCTACGATATCTGTTGGACGGACGGTATAAACGACGACGGAACTTTTGTTAGCGAAGTCAAAACCGCCGACGACGGAACCGCTCAGCCCACTGCGGCTCAACTACTTCTTGAAGGGCTTAAAAATTCGTTAAAAACCAATACAACGGCAACTATTTTCTGCATAATGCAGGAAGATACCAAAGCGGTTGTATGCGATTGCGAGGATTGTCATGCGAAAAAGGAAAGATACGGCGCCGTCAGCGCGAATATCGTGCGTATGATGAACGTGCTTGCGAATGAAATCAACGCATATAACAAAGGCGAACAGGGCGACGGCAGAGATATAAAAATCGCCACGTACGCCTACAGTTATTCGCAGGAAGCCCCCGTATTTTTAAAAGACGGAAAATATACGACTTATGACAATACGGTTGTGCCTAACGACCACGTGATAGTTGAATATTGCACGATGGATGGTTGCAATCATACACTTGCCATAAACGACGAAAAACAAGGCGCGTTCCATAAAGATTGTTTGGCTAAATGGGAGTGGCTTTGCGAAAAAAACAAAAACCTTGCAATTTACACGTATACGTCGAATTTTAACTGTGCAATAACGTATAATCCGAACTTAAAAACGTTGCAAGAAAATATCATATACATCTATGAAAATCTCAACAGAGATATGGTAACGTTCGAAAACGCTGTTTATGCAGGAGATTGGCAGCAGGCTTTAAGGACTTATGTTGCGTCGGTTTTATTCTGGAATCCGTACGCAGAAGTTCAACCGCTTGTAGATGAATTTATAACTCTTACTTACGGCAGGAGTGCGAAAGTGGTTTCCGCTTACATTGAAAGGATGGAAGCACTTTGTGATTACGATCGAAGTGAGTTCGGTTCGGAATTCTTCCTTACGGTGGCGGATAATACCGATTATATGATTCATCAGGCTAAATTCTGGCAACTCGGCGCTCTGGAAACGAGCGTGAGCGAAATTAAAGCCGAAACGCAAGCCGTGGCAAACGACGATACGCTTACGGCGAGCGAAAAAGAAAGGCTTACGACCGAACTTAAAAAGATTTTGATTTCGCCAATGATGACGATGAAATTCAACTACGAAACCTATTACGGTTTAGCGGGCGACAGAGACTCTTTCGTCGACGAACTCAAAGATTTGATTTCCGGGTTCTCGGGAATGAGTCAGCATGCGAATAAATACGGGCTCATCTAACCGTTATTTATAATAAAAATTATTTTCAGGAGGCAAAAAGATGAAAAAGACATTTACGGCACTATTACTGTTTATTATGACAATCGTAATGGCTGTTGCCGCAACAGGGTGCGTAGACGATTCGTCGTCGAGTAGCACGAAACCGGATCCCAAACCGGATCCTAAACCCGACGACGATAAGAAAATCGCCGCAACGGTAACCGACCTTTCGGTAACGACTAAGGCTGTTGCTACGTTTACGGCTCTCGACGGTTTCGAATATCAATTCGTAATCGACGGAAGCGAAGTCGAAGTTGAAGAGGTAAGCGGTAAATACGACGTTTCGGAATTCGTTTCGAGCGCGAGCAAAACTCATACCGTAGCCGTTTACAGCAAGGAAAACGACGAGTATAAAAAAAGCGAATTGAGTAACGTGGTCAACGTTAAGGCAATCGATACCGACAGCGTAAATTTTGCCGTTACGGCAGATAAGAAAGTTATGTTCAATGCCGTTGATGGCTATGAATATTACCTTTCGGTAAACGGAGCCGAAACGGAAGTTACTTCCGGTCAGGATGTTTCCGCATTACTTGCGGGCGGCGAGAACGCGTCGATGATTGTTAAACTCGTTATAAAGGGCAGCGTTTCGGGCGATACGGTTACTCTCGATACCGTCGCAAAGGAAATTATCACCGTAACGTGGCATAAAGCAATAGCAAACCTTGCTTACGAAAACGGCATAGTTATGTTTGCAAGCGAACTTAACTATACTTACGATTTATATGCAAACAACGAAATTCTTAAAGAAAACGTTGAAAGCGGAGATGATATTTCCGCTTTGCTCGCAGACAATACCGAAAAAGAATTGACTCTTTTCGTTAAGGTAAAAGAAAACGCAACAAAGAGCGCGTTCGTTTCAGCCGATAATGAAGAATCAAACAAAGTAGTTCTTAAATTCCTTTCCGCTCCCGAAGCGACTGCTACGGTTAATAACGGAGTTGTTACTTTAACGATTACCGATACCGAGAATACCAACGTTGAAGGACTTGTTTACGAACTCTTCATTGACGGAGATTCTGTCGGAACCGTTACAAACGGACAAAACATTTCTACGTTGTTTACTAAAAAGGGAGATGCAACACTTGCATTGAAAGTAACCGCAGACGGATACGTTTCTTCGAAAATCGGTGAAGAATCGACCGTTACGGTTCCTGATTACAACCGCTTCCACTTTGTCGCGGATAATGGTGATAGTGCCGAAATCGGTGGCGTTTACGGTGAAAAAGTTACCGTTAAAGCGTTAGAAGAAGGCGTTAAGATTTCTTCCGACGTAAGCGTTGACCTGACGAAAGCAAACAAAAAGAGCGCGATTATCGCAATCAACAATCCGTCCGACCATCCCGCAGGAATCGAAAAAATCACTATCGATATAGTTTCTGCTACGAATGCGAATAAGTTTATAAGAATAGTTGCAACCAGCGGCAATAACGGTTACAACGCCCATATTTACGGCGGTTTCGGCGCCGACTTTAAGGGTTCTGTTCGCGAAACCGTTGATGACGGTACAGGCAATTACGTCTACGCTCTCGTCGACGCTACTTACGGTCAGATAGTAGATTACAACATACTTTGGGCGGCTTTAGGTTTGGGTAAACTCGAAGGCGATCAAGGTGCAAATGACGGTTGGGCGTACAATCAGAAAAGACAACTCACGCTCGTTTACGACGGCGGTAAAATCGGTTATTATTCGCCGGCTTGCGAGTTCATTCCTATAATGGATTTAAGCGACGTTGAAGGCTTTGCCGCGGCGGATTTTGCAAACGCAAAACTCAACTTTACATTCGATAAGTTGATATCCAACGAAAAAGCGGGTTATACAAACGCGACGCACACGCTTGAAATTTACGGCAACGGCGTTGATTATACCGACGATTTCAGAATCGGACAAATCGGCTTTGACATCACTCGCACCGGGGTAAACGAGTACAAGGGGATTTATTTGTATGTCAGCAGAGTAGGACAGGCAGGTTTTGTTTCGAATAATGATTGGCCGGCACTCGGCGGCACTTATAAGGACAATATCTTAGTAAACGGCGAGCATCACGACGGCATCGTAATGAAGTTGACAGACGACAGTTCGCGTCCGTATCTGGACATCGGAAGCGTTATGTCGATTGTTTATAACTCGGCATTCTTTAAGAAAGCCGTTTGTATTAGTATCCCTGCAGGTTCGACGTTTACTTATGATAACGGAACAACCGACGATACATCCGACGACAAGACTTGGACAACCAACTTTGACATAAAAGTTTGCAGCAAATATGCAGAAGACGGAACTCTTTCGTGGCAAGTCTGCACGCACGATTTGCACGACTATATTACAGATAATGAG
>CAVLAV010000008.1:0-20828 GCA_963660735.1 bacterium | reverse complement strand
CAAGCAGACTATACGTAGTCGCGCCCGTGCGCGCGGAAAATTCAGCAGACGTATATTTTGAGCTACCGAACGGCGAAATTCATCAATTTTTATTGACGAACGCATTTTTAGCCGATGACATAACCGACGAAGTAAAAGCGGCAATTCCTACGAATTGGGGGTTGTGGTTTTTAGATATTCCGAGCTTAATTACGCAGTACGCAGGAACAGTAAAAGCGCAAATCGGAATATATCAGGGCGGCGACAGCGCGAAAACGCCTTTAATCAGTACGCAGAGCGTAACGATAACAATTGCGCGCGGGGTGGCGCGGGTATTGCCTGAAACGCCGACGGAAGACATTTACGAGCAGATTTTAGCGTATTTAACGCAAATCGATACGTACTACACGCGCCCGATAGAAAAGCTTGATTTGACGGGCGGCGGGTACACTTCGAGCGTAGACGATGACGGCGTAAAAATCGAAGCCGCGGGCGCGGTAACGTACGCGGCGGGACAGGGAAAAGAAGACGCCATAACGAAAACGGCAGAAATTGTTTTTAATCTTCCTATCAAAGCAGGCGACGGCGTAAAAATCACGGGCGGGGGGCAAGACAACCCCGCAACGGTTGCCGCAGATTTAGAGCAAGACACAGGCGAAAGCGAAGTAAAAGCAATGTCGCAAAAAGCAGTAACAGAAGCATTACAAAACGTTGTAGCAGACGTCGATCCCATCGACGAAAGTGAAATAAATAATTTATTTAATTAAAGGAGTAATGAAAATGGCAAAGCAGTATTTAGATTTAGACGGATTGAAAACGTATGACGAATTGATTAAAAACTATTCCGACGCAAAACTCAATTCAGCGGTAACGACTTTGAATAGTAAAATCAATAAAAAGTCAGACGTTACAAACCTTGAAAACGGAAGTGCGGACGATTCTATTCAGATGACCGACAAGAAAAACAGCGGCAACACTCAATCGAAAGCAACAGGCGTAAAAGCAATGGCGTTAGGATTAAACACAAAGGCACAAGCCGACAATTCATTGACAGCGGGCTATCAAACCGAAACAGATTCGGCCGCTACAAACTCGGCGGCGTTTGGTTATGGCACAAAAGCGCAAAGCAATGGCGAATTCGTTGTCGGTTGGTTTAACGAAACCGCGGCGAATATATTTTTTCAGGTTGGTAACGGTACTTCCGATAGCGCAAGAAGCTCGGCGTTTAAAGTTTTAAGCGACGGCAGAGCTCAGGTAAAAGGCGCGCCTACGGCAGATACTGACGTAGTCCGTTTGACTGATATGAACACAAAGCTGAAAAGCTATGTGCCGACGACAAGAACGGTAAACGGCAAAGCCCTTTCTTCGAATATCACGTTAGGAGCTTCGGACGTAGGCGTTACCGAAACGGTGTTCCCTGGCTTAAAGAAAACAGGTACGGTTACATCTGTTTCGGGCGGCGACGGTTTAAGCGGAACGGTAACGGAAAGCGGCTCAATCTCTCACGCAGTGCCTACGGGGGCGGCGGCTACGGCTTCGGGATTCTATAAAGTAAAAACAGATAAATTCGGGCATATTATAGGGTTGACCGCTGTATCAAAAACAGATATTACAGCGTTAGGAGTGCCCGCAAGCGATACGAACACGCAGTATATTTTAACGGTAAACGGGCTCAACATAGACTTACAAGCAAGCACCGACGGAAAAACTTATACCACGCAAGATTCTATCACTGTGCCTTATTCGTTAAAAGCAGAATCAGACGGCGACGGAAACAACATTGCAAATACTTATTTGAAAAAAGCAGGCGGTACTATTGCGAATGACCTTGTAATTAAAGGGAATTTGACGGTAAACGGCACGCAAACAGTAAACAAGACAACGAACCTCGACGTCAAGAACGCGATGATTTACAGCAACGCAGACGGGGCAACTCTTGCAACAAACGGCGGTATCGGTATCAAGAAAAACAGCACCGATATATACGGTATTGTGTACGACCCCGCGACGGATTCCGTAAAGCTTGGCGTAGGCAAGGCTGACGCGAACGGCGTATTTACGTTTAACGACGGCGAGGGAGAAAGCCCCGTTGCTACAAGAGCCGACAGCTCCGCGCTCACGAATGCGCATTTGATTATTTGGAATTCGGCAAAGAACAGGTTTGAAGATAGCGGGCATACGTACGCCGACATTGAAACGCTTGTAAGCAATGTAAACAGCAAGCTTGCAAATTATGTAGCTATTGCAGGCGCGCAAACCGTAACGGGCAAGAAAACATTTTCGGGCGGGATTGCTTGTAGCGTTGCACCTACCGCTAATACCGACGTATTGCGGAATGAAGACGTCGACTCTATTCCG
Source organism: bacterium (assembly GCA_963660735.1). GTDB lineage: Bacteria > Bacillota > Clostridia > Christensenellales > Borkfalkiaceae > UBA10281. Next base: position 18,491 of record CAVLAV010000008.1, on the reverse strand, counting down.
ACCGCTTCCATAAACGCATTATTCGGCTAATACAGCGAGGTGAAAAATGGCAAAGCAATTTTTAGATTTGGCAGGTTTGACAACGTATAACACTAAGCTGAATGGAAAGTTTGTTGATTTGACTTCCGCGCAGACCGTTAGCGGCGTAAAAACATTTTCAAACTACATTAAAACCCCGCAAGTCGCAAACTCAAATGGTAACGCGTTAGTCCGCGAAAAATCTACCGAGGGGAAAAGCGTATTCGGCAATGATAGTTCCGCGGCGGTTTTAATGGGTAATACGGATAGACCGTATTATTCAAAAAGCGGAAGCGATTTTAACGGTGTAGAGCTTGCGTTGAAAAGCGATATAACGGGCGGGGGAAGTACGGCGTTGTATTTGCATAAGTTGACGATTTCGTTAGGATATACAAGAATATTTGATTCAAGCGGCGCGTATGTAAATTCCGGGCAAGGCTACGCGTGGGTGGAGCTTTATTCTACTTCTTCGAGTGCTATCACGTCTTTACAACAGGTATTTTCTGTTGCAGGCAATCAAGACGGCGCAATCTTGGGGCGTATAACCGTTTATTATATGGTTACACTTTATGGATATGCACGCCTTACTTATAATAGTTCAAGTGGTGTAATAAATTTTATTGGAGAAGCTGTTACAACCGATTCATCGAGTTCAAGTATGACAAAGTATATGCTATTAGATAGTAACGCCGCTTCCAGTATCACAAAAGACACAGTCGTGCAAGTATAAGGAGTAAACAACAATGGAAAGATATTATTATAAAGCAAAAGACGGAACGGGGTTTCTTAATCTAAAATCGCCGAAAGACGATGAGAATTACATTGAAATAACCGAAGAGGAATTTGAAGAGCTGACAAAACCGCCCGTATTCACGCCGACAGCAGAACAAAAAGCAGAAGCAGAAAAGGCGCAGAAAATTGCGGAATATAAAAAGTATTTAGCCGATACAGATTATATCGTGATTAAAATTGCGGAAGCAATCGCTTGCGGAGATAGCGACAGCGTGGCGGCTTTACAAATCGAATACTTGGAGCAACTCAAAAAGCGGCAGGAAATGCGGGAATTGATAAACAACCTTGAAGCGTAGAGGTATAAAACGTGGCGTTCACTGATTTTTACAGACGGCAAAGTGGCGAGAAGAGCTTAACGCGATAGAATCATAAACATGTTTGACAAAAATCGCGAAAAATGGTATAATAAAGGCGGTAGGGAAAAAATGGAAAGAGAAGTAGAATTAGACAAAGTCGGCGGGAAGTTTGTAAACGCGGACGGAATAACATTTACAAAAGATGAGGGCTTGCGGCTTACGTTTAAAAGCGTTTACGATTTGACGGAAACGGCGGTTATAACGCTTAGAAACGGCGCGCAATGCGTACGACGGGAAATCAAACAGCCGTTCGAAGTTCCGCAAGAGGTACTATTTGCGGGTTGGTTGTTTGTGCGGGTAGATTTATATTTAGACGGCAAAATTGCGAAAACGTGGCAATTATTGCCGGTAAGATTGACGGAAGCGGGAGAAGATATTCACGGCGAAGATTATATAAACATAATCGAACGGCTTGAAAAGCGGGTTGAAGCGGTGGAAAAATCGTTGCAAGACGAAATCGCGGTAAAGTCTGACATTTTGGCAAAGCTCACAGATTTTGCGGACAACGGCGTGAACGTACAATTCGACGAAGAACAAGAAGAAATACAAGGAGAATAAGACGATGAAAAAAAGCAAGATTTTTAACGTAATTATCGGCGCGGTGCTTGTGGCGTTTATCGCCGTTGTAAGCGTGTTTGCGTTAGGGAACGCGCCCGCTCGGTTTATGACGTACGCGGAAGAAGAAACGACCGAAGAGGAAACGCCCGCAGAAACGCAGGACAGCGCGACAGACGGCGCACAGAGCGACGAAACAGCGCAAGACGAGGAAACACCCGACGAAGACAAAGAAACGCAAGAAACGGAAGACAGCGCGGACAAAGTGGAATTCGATTTAGACGCGTTCCTTGCGTACGTGCAGAAATACGCCGACCAGGCGGGAATCGGAGATGATTACGCAAAAGCGGTTGAGGCGATAAAAACGGCGGCAAGCGAAAAGCAGGTAACGATATCAACGATTGCGAGCGTTGCTGAATTTGGCGTTTTCCTTGTGTTTATAATTTATTATCACAGTAAGAACGGCGCGCTGAAAAAGTCGATTATAGAGCTTTCTAAAACGTTAGACTTACAGGTAAAAGGCACGAACGGTTTAATAGACGGGAGCAACGCGAATGGGCAGACGGCGACGGAAACAAAGCAAGAAGTCGACGAACTGAAAAGCGATATAAAGGCATTAAAAAGCGGGTTCAGCTATCTTTTAAGCGGTTTATCATCGTTTGTAGAGCGGTTTAACATAGGCGCGGCGAGTAAAGAAACGGTAAAACGAGAGTTTAACCGCGCGGTTAAACAGATTGACGGCGAAACAGACAAGGAGTACGCCGAAAATGAAAATCAAGCATAATAAAGAGTGGTATTTTAAGGCGAAATTCGTTTTATATTGGGGCGCGTTGGCGGTGTGCATTTTGCCGCCGCTAATCGCGGCTATTGTAAAATTGCCGAATATCGTTGTAGAAAAGAACGCGGAGAGCACGCTTTCGGGCGTGTTTGTGGCGGCGATTATATGCGCGGCGTTGCCGTTGTATAAGGCTGTTATAAAGCTTGTAAAATCGCCGAACGCGGCGGTTATTTGCTGGATTCTGTTTGCGCTTATGTCTTTGATAAACTCAATGACCGCGGAAACAATCGCGGCGTTGACGGTTGTATTTTGCGTTGCGGCAATCGGTAACACCGTCGGCGCGGTTATGTTTAAAATCTCAAAGGAATACGCGGAGTTGTGGAAGTATTGCGGGCAAGTGCAAGTTTTGCAAGAAGGCGGTGATAGCGTATGATTGAAAAGATACCCGAAGAAAAGCCTACAAATCAAACGATTATATATTCGCCCGTAATCAAGCAGAAGAAAAGCGGCGCATTCGTTGATATTTTTACGCTTGCTATAACGGTAGTTATTTTCGTCGCGATGATAGTTTCTTATTTTGTAAAGGTAAAGCCGAGCGCGGAAATCAGCATACAAGAAATCACCGTGGAGGTTGTGTGGCTTGCCGCGGGAACGTTTTCGATAGGTTCTTTAATCAAACGCTACGTCATCGGTAAAGGGCGTAAAACCGACGAATACAAAGCAGCCAGCGATAACGCAAATAAAAGCATTGAAAAGCTTTGTACTTCGGAATATTTTCCGCGGGTTTCGGAATATTGCGAAAATTATACAATCGAAGCGATTAGGAATTATCGCCGCCATCAACTGTTGCTCGTGGGGCTTACGCTCGAAGAGTACGAGAAAAAATATCTCGGTTGCGGGTTTTGGCATTTGCTTGCCTGCGTAAGGAACAAAGAGCTGAGCGGCGCGCAGGCAAAAGCCGTAAGGCGGTGCAATCGAATGAAAATCAAGGAATACGATCCGAATTTCATCACGTCATATAACGCCGATCTTTCCGCGAATAAATCGCCGTCCGAAATGTACAACGCAGAACGCGCCAACAAACTGAATACGGCAAAATCGTTTGTAACTACGGTTTTGTCATCGTTATTTGTAGGACGGGTGTTTTTGGACGTGTTTCTGAACCTGTCGAAAGAGGCGGTGTTTGTGGCGGTGATCAAGGTGATAATGATCTTAATCAACGTCGCGTTCAAAGCCACCTTCGGGTGGAATATCGCGCAGATGGAAACACAGCGTAACCGTTTGCGTGCAAGCGAAGCTTCCGCTTGTATGGAATGGTGCAAAAACAACCCGTGCGGTATATTGCCGTTGCCGATTGAAGCGAAGAAACGGACGGAAAACGATTTGCCTTACGGCGTTTCAGTTGTTCCGTTGAAAACGGAGGTGTAAAAATGGACGAAGCAAAAAACAGAGTATTCGAAGAGAAAAAAGAACTTGAAGTGCGGCTGTTTAAGCTGACAACGTTTATTTGTTTTAGCGAAAAATTTAAAACGCTGTCGAAGCTTTCTCGGAAGCTATTAAAAAAGCAGGAGCGGTATATGCAAAAATATCTCAACGTATTAAAAGCCCGCTTGCGCGCTTGGGAGGAATAGAAAAATGATCCTCGGAATTTTATTTTGTATCTTTTTATTGCTTGAAGACAGAGATTAAAAACAATTTGCAATCGAATACAGAAAAAACGCTTTCGGCGGGGTATTCCGTCAAGGCGTTTTTCTTTTACTCTATTTTTCGGGGCGTTTTTCCGCCCGGGAATTAGCAATGTTTAACACCGTTTAACATTTATTTTTATCGGTGTTTTTCTTTATTCTATTCAATTAGTTTTCATCTCAAAAAATCAGGGGCTGGAAGACAACGAGCGCGGCTTGTGTTTGTTTTTCCGTTATTCCGTTTTTTTGCTCTCTTTTTTGCGGTTGTGGTACAATTTTAAAAAAACTAATAAGAGAGGGAATGACCACGGGGAACAAAGACCAAAGGAAGACAACAACGAACCCAAATGTTTACGGGGGACTTATCGGCTTGCGGTTGTGTTTTTTCGCGCTTTCCATTTTTCTTTTTTCGTTAAAGTCGCTTTTTCCCCTTGTGCGCTACGCGTGGGAGCGTTTTTATTGATTTTTCCCGCTTTAATTGCCGTTTTTACGCATTTTTTCTACTTTTTCGGGCGTTTTTTCTTGTTTTCGCATATGTAATTTATTCGATGATACACAAAAACCATACCTTGCAAAGCAACGCAAGAGCCGTTTAAGGGCAGAATAGCCCTATCGAAAGATAGAGCTAAAATGCCTTAAAGCCATACCCCGCAGAAGTTTCCGCGCTCGCCGCCTTTTTCCCCGCATTCCGTATTTTCAACGGACTTTCATCAGCGTATGCTCAATCCAACGCCTAAAACTGAAAGCAAGCCACAAATGAGCCGTGCCCCCCACCGCTTTTTATAGTGTTATTTGGTGTCCACAATCACTTGTCGGGGCGATACTTTACAGGGGAAAAGTGTTTTTCACGCTCCGCGGATATATTGTTTTCGCAGTGTCCGCTCTGCGTGTCTCTCGGCTGCCGCTCAATTAGAGGGTGTTCACGAGTGTAGCAACATTTTAAGCCGCTATAAAGTAAAAAGAAAAAGCCGCTTGCCTATCGGCTCGATTGTGGTGGGGGGGGGCAGATAGACAAATAGCTTTTTCTTTTATAATGCTTATTTAGTTGTAGGACTTATTCAGCCCCCCACGACTAAACAAGCACGGTTTTTCGGTTGCTTCTCCAACCTTAAAACTATAACAAGAATACAATAAAAAAAAATATTTGTCAACGAAAAAATGGGGGTAAAATAAAAAAATTAAAAAAAAATTAAAAAACTTTTAAAAAGTATGTCGATTTGCTTGACTGTACTATTTCAATATGATATAATAGGGGTACAAAAAAACAAAAGACCTTTGTTTGTCACACAAATGGAATCACCGCCGCCCGCGCGGGAAATCGCGGGCAAGAGTTTGAAAAAATGGGCGGCTACCATAACAGCCAAAGGAGAAAAAACAAATGAAAAAGTATGTGCCTTTTTTAGAGGGGAGCTATTGGGGAACGTTTACGGGAACCCCGTGCAATATGAATTGGTTTGAAAGTGCGGAGGGGTACGCGGTGCAATATTCAACGGCTCGAAATTGTAGAGAAACTGCGAAAAGCTATAACACGCCAGAAGAAGCCAAAGAACGCGCGGAAGAGCTCGCGGAAACGTTCGGTAAAAACCTTTATTCAATACACGAATGCAGCTTTTTTGAATACGATGACGAAGAGGAGTAAAAACGATGAGAACTATTGACAAAGAAAAATTGAAAGACATTTTAGAAAAACATTTAAAATATGTAATTTCCGATGGCGGGGGAGAACGCGCGGATTTGTCGGACGCGGATTTGTCGGGCGCGGATTTGTCGGGCGCGGATTTGCGGAACGCGAATTTGGAAGATATTTTATATGACGAAAAAACGGCGTCTTTCGCACTGTGTTGTCCGGAAGAAGGCTCTTTTATCGGGTTTAAAAAATGCAGAGATAATTTAATCGTGAAATTAGAAATTCCCGCAGAAGCAAAAAGAAGCTCTGCGACAACGAGAAAATGCAGATGCTCAGAAGCAAAAGTTGTAGAAATTTTAACTAAAACGGGCGAAAAGACAAGAAAAAGAAAAGCGGTGTCCTTAAAATATAGAGATTTTATATATAAAGTAGGCGAAACAGTAAAAGCCGAAGATTTTTACAATGATAGGTGGGCAGAGTGCGCGGCGGGAATACATTTTTTTATAACGTTTGACGAAGCTGTGAAATATAAATATTAAAACGAGGAATAAAACAATGAGAGAGCAAAAAAGAATGACAGGTTTAAAAGAAATGCGCAAGAGAAAAGGCTATACGCAAGAAGAGTTAGCGCACGCGCTAAACGTCGGCACGATGACGATTTATCAGTACGAAAGCGGGCGGCGCGTTCCGAATGCAAGGGTATTAAAACAAATCGCGCAGGCATTGGACTGTAAAGTCGATGATATATTATAAAGTGGGGCGGAAAAATGGAAGACAAAAAGAAATTCGTTGAAGAGTATTTGCAACCGCTAATAAAAGCGGCGGACGGAACGGTGCGCGCGGTAACATACCACTCCGCCGGGAACGATGAAATGGTTGCAATCGAATACAAAGGCGGCACGGCGTTTTGCGTGAATGTAACGTGCGACAGCTTGCAGGCGGTTGTGCTTGACGTAATCGGGAAATTATGGTAAACGCCAAAGGAGAATAAAAAAATGAGTATTGAAAACGGGTGGATAGTAGACGAAAAAAACAGAAAGCCGCATAAAGTCGGCGCGTGCGATAATTGCGGACGAATGGTTTATGACGATGAAGACTACGAAAACAACGGCGAAACGCTTTTATGCCTTGATTGCTCAATGTATTTAAGCGGCGAACTAACGGAACAAGTAGACGACTTCGAAGACAAAGAAGAATAAGCGCGCCGACGGCGGGGCAAAAATGCCCCGCTAAAAAAATAAAAAACTTTTAAAAAAGTATATCAAATTGCTTGACATTATACCACTAACGCGGTATAATGAAGAAGCAGAACGGGAGCGAGGAATTGCAACCGAATGCAAAAATCAAAGGAACGAGGAGAAAAAACAAATGGTAATTTTTGCGAGTATGAAAAGAACGGTGGAAGCGTTGCGAGCTATCGCGAGGGAGCATAAAACGGTGGCGAGCTTTATTGCGAAAACGGAGAGAATGACGAAAGACGAACGGCGCGATTATTTGGATATGCTGATACACGAGAACCGCGAAATCGTTTAAAGGGGGCGAAGAAATGGCGAATTTATATCAATTGACGAGAGAATATAACGAATTATTTGAAATTGCGCTTGCGAACGCGGACGAAGAAACGGGAGAGCTTGACGAAAGAATAGCCTCCGCGCTTGATATAAAAAGTGAAGAACTTGAAACAAAGGGTATATCGGTTGCGTGTGTGTATAAGAGATTGAACGCCACGGCGGACGAAATCGACCGCGAAATAGAACGATTAACGAAGATGAAAAAGGCGGTAACGGGAGCGGCTGACAGATTGAAAGAAGGTTTAAAAGAAGCGTGGCTTGCGGCGGGTATCGTAAAAACGGAAAGCATAAAGGCGACGATAGCGTTCAGGAAGTCGGAACAAGTGGTAATCGATAACGAAGCCGATTTGCCGAAAGAATACAAGCGGGAAATCATAACGGAAAAAATCGACAAAATGGCAATCAAAGAAGCAATCAAAGGCGGCAAGGAAGTACCGGGCGCGCATATTGCGGAATGTATGAACATACAAATAAAGTGAGGAAAAACAAATGGAATTAAAATTCAGAAAATTAAGAGCGGACGAAATCGACGTGCGCGTCGGGCGCGTGATAGACGGGAAGAAAAAAGGCGTTTTATTATTGCTTTACAAGGACGCGCGGTGCGATATGGAATTATTAGACGAAACCGTCGGCGCGATGAATTGGCAACGCAAGCACAGCCGCGATAATGCGAATTGCGCTATCGGGATATACGATAAAGACAAAGGCGAGTGGGTGTGGAAAGAAGATACGGGGACGGAAAGTAATACAGAAGCGGAGAAAGGTTTGGCGAGCGATAGTTTTAAGCGTGCCGCGACGGTATGGGGAATCGGGCGCGAGCTTTATTCGGCAAAAAACATATTCGCGCAGTGTGCGATAGAGAACGGAAAGCCGCCGCGCTTTTTATCGTGGTATGTATCGGAAATCGGGTACAACGAGCGAGGGGAGATTGAAACGCTTGTAATATGCGAGAATAACGGGAAAATCGTATATAGCAAAAACAGCGCGGAAAACGGGGCTACAACGCGCGCGCCGAGAGCCGTTGAAGAACGAGCCGACGAACGGCAAGAATCGCAAGAGAGTGAAAATAGCGAAAGCAAGGAAGACTTCCGCGAGGTTTTTGAAACAGAGCAAGACGAAGAACTGACGGCGGCGGAGAACGTGGAAATCGTATACAAGAACGGAACGCGGGAAAAAGTCGGACAGTTGCCGCAAGTATGGCTTAAAACGCTTGCGAATAAAAAGGAAGAAGAATACGCGGAAGCGCGGAATGCGGCGAAAACGATTTTAAGAATAAAATATCACGAATCCGTGTAAAAACGCTTGACAGGATAGGGGGGGGGGTGATATAATAAAAGCAAGGAATCCGTTTGTTGCGAACAGATGAACAGAATGAGCAAGGAAAACGCGTTCCACGGTGAAGAGCCGCGGGGCGCGTTTTTCTCGCTTTTTTTTACGATGAAAAATTGCGCGGGAGTTGCAAGTTTTTGCGCGGGAGTTGCAAGGGCAAAAAAATATTTTAAACTTTTTTCGAAAAAGGGCGTTATTTTGCTTGACTTTTATACTACTAACGCGGTATAATAAAGGAGCAAAGAACGAAAAATAAAAAGGGTGGCGACCATAACAGCCAAAGGAGAAAAAACAAATGGGAATAGAAGTATTTAATCAGCTAATGCTGACGGAGAACGGGTTAACAGTAACGGAACAGCAATTCCGCGATACGCATAACAGGATATGCTACAACGCGCAGAAGTCGGCGGAGCATTGGGTGGAAATGGCAAGAGGAATAAAGGAAATGCGGGACGGCAAGTTGTATAAAGCGGCGGGTTTTGAAACGTTCGGAGAATACACGGAAAGCGCGTTGAACCTGAAAGAGCGACAAGCATATAATTATGTGGCAGTGCTTGAAAGGTTACCGCAAGAGTTTTTGAGAGCGCACGCGGCGGCGGGTATGACGAAGCTTTTATTGTTGACAAGCACGAACGAAGAAGAGCGCGCGGAAATCATCAAGAAAATCGATTTAGAGAAATCGAGCGTGCGGGAAGTATCGGACGAAGTGAAAGCGGCAATCGAAGCGCGGAACAAAGCGGAAGAGCAACTCGCGTTAGAAATCGAGAAGACTGAGAAAGCGCAGAGCGCGGCGGAGAATTACAACCGGGAATACCAAAAGTTAGCGATTGAGAACGCGGAGCTGAAAAAGAAAGCCAAAGAAGCCGAAAAGACGGAAGCGACGGTTATATATCAGGCGGACGAAAAGCAAGCGGCGGAGATAGTAAAACAGCGGGAAGAAATCGCGGAATTGAGAGCGCAAGCGGCGGCGAAAGATAGCGAAACTGCGGCATTAAAAAGACGTGTTGCGGAAATGGAGCAAGCGAAAGCGGAAAAGCCGAAAGCGGAAATCAAGGGGAACGCGGTTGCGGTGTTTAAATCGAAGTTTGAATACTTGCAGGAATTATTGGAAGATATGAACGGATTGCTTGACGAAATGGAAGACGAACAAAAAGCGAAATGCAAGAACGCGGTGAGCGTTGTATTTTCGGAGATTTGGAGCTAAAAAAGGAGAAAAGACAATGACGTCGAAAGAGTTTATCGAAATGCAAAGACAAGACGTAGAAACGCACGAGAACAAAGGAATGTTGCTTGAAGTCGTGGCGGCGATGGAAGAAGTATTGCGCGGGGATGAAAGCGCGGGAATCGGAGCAGAAAAGACGGCGGAAGAATGTTATAACAAAATGCGCGAATACGCGCGAGATAATGCGAAAGGCGGCGCATATTGTTTTACACCGACGGCGGCGAAAAAGTTTATCGCGGAATATTTAGGCGTAGCGGCGGCAGACGAGCCAAAAGCGGAGCAGAGAGCAAAAAAGCGGCATAGTTTGGAGGAGTTTTTCTAATGCGGGACAGTATAAGCGCAAAGGCGGCGGAAGAGATAAAGAACGTGCGCGGCAATCTGACAAGCGGGAAAGCGTTCCGAGAATGGGAAGACGAGCAATTTTTGCGTGTTATGTTTTTCAAGAAAAACGGAGCGAAATATTTCGGGCGGTGTGAGTGCGGCGAAACGGTAGAATTGCCGACGGTGAAAGGCGGGGAAGTAGGCGAATGCCCCGCTTGCGGGCGGGCGGTTGTGTATCGCTCGATGACTTATTATTTGTATAACGGAAGAAAAGTTTTATCGGTATTAGAGCGGCACGGCGACGGTTTAATTCAGCGTATGTTTGTTGTGTATAAGATGACGGAATTAAACGGCGAGAGCGTAACGACGGAATACAGAGAAGAAGAAGAAGGGCGTTATTATTTTGATTTAGCGACGGGTAAAACGGTTGAATATCATTTATCCACGGCGCGAGAATGGAAGAAAGGCAGAGCGCGGAAACACGGTTGCTCTTATAGTGGGTGGCGCGCCGATGAAGTAGACACGGACACGTTCCCGGTGGGCGGTTGGGATAATTTATTAGCGGGCACGTCGTGGCAATATTCCGCACTTGAAATCGCTTGTAAAAAAATGAGGTGGCAACCGCTTAATTATTTATATTCATATTTTAAAGAACCGAAGCTTGAAAGCCTTTTAAAAATAGGTTTATACGGGTTAGCGAAAGAACTTGTGAGTGGTTTTTGTTATGGGAATGAACGCCAAAATATACGCGATTTGCGCTCGCCGAAAGCTATCGGAATAAGAACAGCAGAAGATTATCAGGCGTGCGCTATGTTGAGTTGGGATGAGATAAAAGCGCGGGCGGAGGTGAAAACGTGGAAGCTTAAAGCGGAGCAAGAATCAAACGCGCAAATATTTATGTGCAGGGTTTATTTTAACCACGGCTACGATTTTAAATACGCGCACATAACAAACGAGCGGCTTTTTAAGTATTGGGAAGAGCAAGCGGGAAAGGCGCACGCAAACGATAACGAGGGTATATTTATTCGAGATTATGCGGACTACGTGCGAGAGTGCGAAGAATTGCGGCTTGATTTGAACGATACGGCAATCAGGACTCCGAAAGATTTTCAAGCAATGCACGAACGGACAAGCGCGGAAGTAAAAGTAAAGCGCGACAAAGAAACAGACAAAAAGATACGCGCATTTTACAAAGAAGCGCACGATATGACGGAATGGACGGACGGAAGATACAGCGTAATAATGCCGAAGACGGCGGCGGAGATAATCAAAGAGGGCAAGGAAATGCACCACTGTGTAGGCGGGTATTGCGGGCGCGTAGCAAATCGCGATAGCGTTATATTATTTATACGCAAGAACGAGAACTCGCGCGCGGCGTTTGTAACAATGGAAATTCGCCCGGACTTTGAAAAAATCGATATTGTACAAGTAAGAGCGGAACGGAACGAAGAGCCGACCTCAGAAGTCAAGCAATTTTTAGAAAAGTACAAAAAGTGGTTTAATCATCGAAACGAAAAAAGAAAAACGGCATAAAGGACGGCGAAAAAATGTATAAATATTGCAAGAATTGGCGATGCCCTATATCGAGAGAAACCGGGGACGAGCCTTGCAAATTATCGAATGATTGTTTCCTGTTCGAGTGGGACATAGACAGACAGAGAAACGGGGCTACAACGCGCGAGAATGGCGCAGTCGATAAATCGGACGGGAAAAGCAAAGGCGCGCAACGTAGCGCGAAAGAAATCGTGAAATCGGCAATACGGCGCGCGGGTGTACCGCTTGAAGAAGAAGAACAGCGAGATTTTGCGGAATGGCTTGATAGTAAAGGCGTTTTGTGGGCGCATATTCCGAACGAAAGGAAAGCGAACGTTGCGATTTTATCATCGTTAGCGCGGCAAGGTTTGAAAAAAGGTTTTCCTGATAATTTCATAGCGGTAGCGCGCGGGAAGTGGCACGGGCTGTTTATCGAGCTGAAACGGGTGAAAAAATGCTTGTCCGTGCGTTCGAAAGAGCAGCGGGAATGGATAAAACAATTAAATTCGGCGGGATATAAAGCGTTGTTTTGTTACGGCGCAGAAGAAGCGAAAAAAGCAGTAGAAGAATATTTGAAAGAGGTATAAAAAAATGGAAAATAAAAAATTGTATTGTGTAAGAAGCCCGAAATACAAGGGCGAAGATGAAAAGCCATTGACGGTTGCGGACTTTATAAAAGAAATCGACCTGATAGGTGAAACGCCGCGAAGGTATATAATCAAGGACGAGCAAACAGGGCACGAAATACGCATAAAAAAAGGCGTTTATGGGTATTTTAGAACGTACGCGGCGGCGGTTGATGATTTGCGACTTCGGCTTTTAATAACGCTCACGGGGAACAAATCGGAAATAAGCAAGTTAAACCTATTAAACGCGATATATGAAAAGGTTTTAAAAGAAGCGAACGAAATAAACGGTATAACCGGCAAAAAAGAAGACGTAAAAGAAGAGGGAAACAGATGAAGCAGTACGCAAGTAAAAAAAAATACGACAAAAGATATAAGGCGGAGCGGGTGAAACGGCTATATATTGATTTATACCCGACCGACAGCGATATAACGAAACACCTTGAAAGCATAGGAACGCCGAAAGCGACCTATATAAAAAATCTAATACGGGAGAGGATGAGAAAATGACGAATCAAGATAATCAATGCTACCGCGTGCACGGGTATATGAAAGAACACAAATACATAACGGGCGTACTTGCGTTTACCGAAATAGGTGTTTACAGGTTGTCAAGCTGTATTTACAGGCTGAAAAAGCGCGGCGTGGATATTCGCGACCGTTGGCGGGAAGTAGAGAACAGATACGGCGAGAAATGCAGAATAAAGGAGTATTATTTGGGCGATGATACAAAAGGGAAAAATAATTGACATAGACGAGCGCGGGCGGGTTTTAATCGAAGTATACGCGGACGTATACGAACTGACCCACCGCGAAGTGCGAGAATGTTATATCGATTTTATAGACAGCCGCCGACTATCAGACAAACAGCGGAGAATGTGTTATTCGCTTATAAACGCGATAGCGGAATGGAGCGGGAGCAGTACACAGGACATAAAAGAAGCTTTTAAGTTGGAGTTTTGGGCTGACCGTGTGAGCACGCTTGCGGATAAGGTTTTTAGTCTGTCAAACGCGCCGATGAGCATTATAGCGGAATTCCAAAAGTTTTTGATAAACTTTATACTTGAAAATAATGTGCCTTTGAAATATTCGCTTTTAAACTATGCCGACGATATAGACAACTATGTGTATATGTGTTTGATACATAAAAAGTGCTGTATATGCGGTAAGAAAGCGGATTTGCACCACGTGGACAGCGTAGGAATGGGGAACAATCGGAACGATATAACGCACGAGGGGCGGCGGGCTTTGAGTCTATGCAGGGAACACCACAACGAGATACACGCAAGCGGCGCGCAAGGGTTTTTTGAAAAATACCACCTGAATGGCGGTATTGAAATCGATAAAACGATTTTAAGAATTTATGGGTTGAAGAGATGAAGAGATGATAAAAGCGAAACAGATTATAAAACGCGGAGTAACGGGACGGTTGATATTATCGAAAAAGAACGGCTCACCGCACAAAGAGCCGCACACAACGCAAGAAGAAATCGATATTTGCTTGAATTGCCCGTATCCGAAATGCATACATAAATACGCCGGTTGCGCGCATTTAAAAAACGAAATGAATAAGATAAGAGAAAACAAAAAACAAGGAGAAAAAACAAAATGAACAAAGTATTTTTAATCGGGAATCTGACAAAAGACACGGAACACGGAGTAACAAAAAGCAATATCTACTATTGCAATTTTACAATCGCGGTAAATCGCCCGTACACAGACAGCAACGGCGAGCGGCAAGTAGATTTTTTTAATATCAGGACGTGGCGCGGGATTGCGGAGAGTTGCGCGAAATACCTTGTAAAGGGGAAAAAGGTTTGCATTGTGGGAGAGTTGCAGCAAAGAACATACGAAGACAATCAAGGCGTAAAGCGTACGGTTGTTGAGATTATGGCAAACGACGTAGAGTTTTTAAGCCCCGCGCAAAAAGGGCAAGAACAAGGAAAGAGCGCGCCGAAAGCCGATGAAAATAAACCGTATCAATTGCAACTTGAAGCGGACGATATACCTTTTTAACGGTGGGCAAATAAAAATGAAGAAAAGCATTTTAAAAAAGATTTTTGCGGTATTTATTGCGGGTATTGCGGCGGCGGGCTTGTGTTTATCGGTTGCGGCATTAAATAAGGCAAGCAAGACGGAAAAGACAACGGAAGCGACCACGAGCGGGAAAACGGCGGAAGAAATCGAAGCCGACAAAGAACTAATCCGCGCGTATATGGCGGGAACTTGTCAGGACGTCGATATAATACCATACACCGACAAAGGCGAACAGCGTTATTTTGTTGTATGTTTGAGGTGGCATACAGAAATAACCGTTTTTAAAGTGGTAGACGGTGAAGTTAAAAAAGTAGACGGAAGAAGACTAAAAACGGCATAAAACGAGGTAAAAAATGGCATTGATAACAGGAAGCGCGCTTGAAATGCAAACGCGGGAATGGTTGGAAAAAGAACTTGAAAACACGGAATATAAAGATTTTAATTTAGAATGTTTTATTGCTTGTTATAGGCAATACGACGAGCTAACGCGCAAAGAGCGGCGGAGCGTTAAACGGCTTGAAATCTGTTTAAATAGATACGCAAAAGAGCTTAGAAAGCGCATAAAACTAATCGAGGATAGCAAGAATGGGAAGTAAACGCTACGGCTTGCCGTATCAAGGGAGCAAAAACGCGATTGCGGAAAAAATAATCGATATTTTACCGAAAGCGGCGAACTTTTACGACCTATTCGCGGGCGGTTGCGCTATAACGCATTGTGCGCTTGAAAAAGGCGGATACAATCGATATTTTGCGAACGATATAACAGACGTGCCGAAATTGTTTTACGATGCTATACAAGGCAAATACGCGGACGAGCGGCGATGGATAAGCCGCGAGGATTTTTACCGGCTGAAAGATGAAGATATATACGTAAGTATATGTTGGAGCTTCGGGAACAACAGAAAGGAATATTTGTACTCAAAAGAGATTGAGCCGTGGAAAAGTGCTTTACATTTTGCGCGAGTATTCGGAGATTATTCGAAACTTGCGGAATTCGGTATACAATCGGACGGGAGCAACGCGGATATAATCAAACACGAAGCGGAATACAAAGAAAAGTATATTTTGTTGTACGTGAAAAACGTGATGAAAAGCCCGAAAGAATACGAAGAGCTGAAAAACAACCTGACGGGAAAAATAGAACGCGGCGAAGAAGAATTGCGCGCGTATTTATGCGAAGCCTTGCGAAAATCGGGGTTAAAACAATCGGAAGTAAACAAGCGGCTCGGTACACAGATGAGCTCACATTATTTCGGACGTAGTCAATGGCAGTTCCCGACCCGCGAAGAGTATAACAAAATGCGCGAGTTTATGCCGCTTGACAAAGACTATGACGAGATTTACGGATTGCAAGATTTAATGCAAAGCCTGCAAAGACTGCAAAGCCTGCAAAGACTGCAAAGCCTGCAAAGACTGCAAAGCCTGCAAAGCCTGCAAAGCCTGCAAAGACTGCAAAGCCTGACAATTACGCAACGAGATTATGCGGAAGTAGAGATAAAGCCGAACAGCGTTATATATTGCGATATACCGTACGAAAACACGAAAGGATATATAAGCGGCGCATTTGATTACAAACGGTTTTATGATTGGGCATACAGGCAAACAGAGCCGATATTTATATCGAGTTATAACATAAGCGACCCGCGATTTGTGCCTGTTTGTCAATTTAAAAAAGCGGCGTTATTTTCAGCCACGAACGGCAAGACGACGGGAAAGGGAAAAGTTATTGAGAGGATATTCGTACCCGACCACCAAAGGCAACGGATTCCGATAACGTTATTCGATTTAATGTAAAGAGAGCGAGCGCGGCAAGGGAAAAACCTACCGCGCAAAACTTTTTATAAAAAAATACTTGACAAATAAAAAAAATATGATATAATAAAGGCAAAAGGAGTATAAAACAATGGCAAAAAAGGCATATCAAAAACCGACGATTGACATAGAAGAAGCGGTGAACCATATAAACCGTTATTCGTTGCCTTACGGCTTATGTAAAGGCGCGGGCATAGACACGGACGGAATGACGCCGCGCGAAGCGTGGGAAGCGTGGGAAAACAAGACGGGGAAAACGAAAGCGCAAGCAGAAAAAGAGCATTGGGGCGAAGATAAAGGGAAAGAGAAGAAGAAAGAAAAGGATAGAGAAGAGCCGAAGAAACCTAAAGAATTGTCCGACTTCAGCGATACGTACAATGCTCCGAAATGGGCGAATAGCGAAGAAACGAAAAAGAAGATAGCGGATGCTATCGATTACGTTTATAGCAAGTACGACTTGACGAAACTGAAATCTGTAAACGTCAGGTATATGAAGAGGGCTTTTGCGAGTGCAAATCATAGCACGCTAAATATTGCATCTTCTTTTTTGTTGGATCCTAACGGTGAAGCGGCGCGAGGCAAAAGAGTTTTTGATAGTAATATGGAATTTCGTATTAAACGATTGGAGAAAAATATAGCAGACGAAAGTGATGAGGAGATAAAAAAATATTACCAAAAGAGATTGGAAAAAATAAAAAACGGATTCAAAAGATTTAATGTGATTTATCCTGATGACGCATTAAAAAGTGTTGTGGTTCACGAATTGGGACATACGTTATCAGCGCAATATTTTGGACTTATCACTGGTGGAGATTCAACTGTAGTTAAACATGGAAAAGTTTCAGCATCCTCTGCTCGACAAAAAATCGCTGAGGCATATTTCACTTGTTTGAAGAATGGAGAAATATACTCTATTAGTGAATATGCGCAACAAAACGTTAACGAGTTCTTTGCTGAAAGTTTTGCAATGAAAGAAATGGGACGGGAAGAACTTCCTCCTACGGTCAAAAAATTATTTGAGGAGATATTGTAATGACAGACAACAATGGTAATAAAAGCATTTTTGATGAAAAGACTATCATTGATTATTACGGCTTGGATAAGGTAAAAGAAATTGAAAGAAAAAATCCTTTGGCTTACGAATTTTTGATAAGTAATGGCATATGTTGTGTATATCGAGATATTCTTGATTTTACTTCGGAAAAGGGTGAAAGACTTGTAAATTTACTTGGTAAAGAAGTTGTAGATAAAATAAGAGAATATGATAAAAACGAAGACGATTGCTGGTATGAGGTATTATCTACACATTTTGCCGAATAACTCGATATGGAAAATTTTAAAGGAGAAATTAGGATAATGTCTTATTCATACGATGAAGTAAAAAGTTTTTGGGACTATTTGGAATATTATCCAGATAAAGCATTAGAGAAAGGTCGCCCTATCACAGAGGAGGATATAGACGAGGCGTTTCCGTTAGCAGATGATGACGGGTTCGATATTATTTACTAAGTTATGGGCAAATTGAAAGGGAGTAAGAGGAAATGGCGAGATTGACGGGCAGACAAAAACAAGCGGTAATCGCCCGTTATTTAGCGGGTGAAAGTATCGCCGCGCTTGCGTAAGAGTACAATATGTACGTTGGAGAAAAACGAGCTTTGCGGCGGCGTTGCTTCGACTGACAGACGAACGCCGAGTATGACGACAGGTGCTATACGGTGAGCGGGATGGGCAGCGTTGCCGATATGGAATTCGAGCCGGAGCCGGAAGAGATTAAGACGAGAGATACGGCAACGTTTGTGTGGGAGATTGCGTGAGCGTTTAAAAAAATGCCGGCGCGGGGTTAATATTTTCCGTGGTTACGTTTGAAAAAACCGCGTTGCCGCCATTCCACCAAATGGTACTCGCCGTTCTTCTCGATATTGTAAAACGACACGGGCATGGGCGAGGCGAACGCCGTTTCGCCGTCTGCGCCCGCCACGAACGCGTACCCGTGCGAACATAGCGCGATCGGCGCGCCGTACGTGAACGCCGCCGCGCGCAAAACCACGTTTTCCGCGTTTCCCGCCTGCACGGAAAACGGACATACGATAAAATCGCTTCCGCTCAGCGTAAGCGTGTGCAAGGTTTCCGGAAAATAGGCGTCCTCCGCTACCGCTACGCCGATTCGCCCCGCGCTTGTTTCGTATACTTTTAAAAACGCTCCGCAATTCCGCGCGCCGTCGATCGACG
>CAVLAV010000007.1:0-22113 GCA_963660735.1 bacterium | reverse complement strand
CTTTATCCAAACTATGCCTTTCGGTACAACCGACGGAGTAAGAAAAGGCGCGGTCGACGGTTCGAGAGACAGAGTACCGACTTTAGAGGATATCCGTTTGCAGGAAGCGGCTCTTATGGCGTTCGGCTTTGACGGGATAAGTATGTTCTGTTACGGTTCGCCGAGCGTTATCCGAAACGGCGAGTTTACGTCCGAGCAGGTTGCGATGATAGACAGAAACGGGAATAAAACCGATATTTATACGGCGGTTCAAACGGCAAACGAAGAACTGCAAAAATTAGGTTCTGTTCTTTCGCCATTTAACTATCGGTCTGCGTTTACCAACGACGCGGGCGTTACTGCGAGTGCTTGCGATGTAGAATCGGTAACTGCAAACGAGTCGTTTAAAAAACTCGACAGATTAAAATTGTCTCAAATCGGCGTGATAAAATCAGTTTATACATCGCAGGACACGTTGTTCGGTTGTCTTGAAGACGACGGCGGAAACGTCGGCTTTATGGTCATAAATTATAACGATACGTCGAAAGGGCTTACGGATATCGTGGAGATAACCTTTGACTCGGAAAAATACGACTCCGCGATATACTGCGAACTCGGCGTAAAAAATACTGCGAAACTCGGCAAAAACGGCAAATTATCGTTAACGTTGGGCATTGGGGAGGGAGTGTTTGTCATTCCTTGCAAATCCGACCGATAAGAAGCGAGAACTATGATTCTCTCGTATATTATGTCGGAAGATATCGGAGCGAAAGGGATTAACCCTTCGATTATAAAAATCAAATTTTATGGAGGAAAGTGTTATGAAAAACTTTTTAACACGTAAGCGAGCAGTTTTATTCTCGCTTATCATCGCGCTGTGCTTATGTTCGGCGCTGTTTGTTGCTTCGCTCGGTGTTAAAGCCGACGCGGATGACGTACCGACCTATGAATTTGTCGGTATAAAACCCGAAGATAACCAAACTGCAAGCGACAACTTTTACGCGTTAACGACGACGCAGTCTGAAAATTATAATTGCAGTGAAGGCAGTTGGGAAATCTGGTATAGCGGCTCTGCGAAAAAATATGACGCTTCGGAAAACACAACTACCGATACTACCGTTAGTTTCAGAATCGTTCAAAACGTACAAAGCAGAGAACTGTTTTTTACAGGTTTAGTTGCCGAAGAGGGCGATGTATACACTGTCGGCGGCATATATAACATAGATCATTTTGAGAGTTCGTATGCAGGATCTGTTCAGGTCGGCGATTATGTTCTGAAACTTGCAAATACATCTTTTAAGCGGGCTAACGGTGTGTGGGTGTTGGAGAAGGAGAAAATCGACGAAGCACCGTCCGGCAATATTTTTCTCGATATGAACGGATCTGACGCATCCATTTCCGCGAAGTATGTAAGATTTAACGCCGGAATTCAGGGTTGGTTCGGACCGTCCGAAAATGACGCCAACGTCAACGTTCTTTTCCCCGCAAACGCCGTAGAAGAAAATGAAGCCGTGACCGTCGATCTCGGAAAAAAATATAAAGCGGCAAATTATTCAAAAATAAGAGTTAAGATTCTTGTTGCTATCGGTGGAGAGGTAGATACAACGACTTCGGCTTATAAAACCGCCGACTCAACAGAGGTTGCAGGTTCGGTTTTATCGAAGTCTCAGGAGACGATTACGCTTGAAGTCGATCCGTCAAAAGTTGCGGATGCGGAAGGATATATCGATTCCTTCGTTATCAAGAGAACGGGTAGCGCGGGTCAGTTGTTCTTCGATTACGTCGAACTTGTTCCCAACGTGGAAAAGGTAGACGAAAGACCGAAAGATAACGTCGTTTTGGGCGTTAACGGAACAGATGTTACTATGGCACCCGTTAAGCAATATGCAAAAGACGTAAATAAGTTCTTTGACGCTACGGGTGAAAAGGTTATTGCCGAAACCGATAACATCGGTAATAACACCGTTATGAATTTCGCTTTCACGAAAATTTATAAAGCATCTAACTTTGACAGCGTGAAAATAGAATACATCGTGTCCGATTGGACGTCTGCCGATAATAAAATTACGATTACGGCTTACGCTTTATCCGACACCGATTGCGTTACTCCTTTGGCGTCTCACACCGTGAACGGTTGTAACAATACGAAGGATTCGTTAACCATTTCTGCTGCCGACCTTGCGAGCGAGGACGGTTACATTAAGGGACTTAAACTTAAAAAGACGCAGACCGGAACGGCTGATACTCCGGATCCGATGTGGCAATTCTTTGTAAATGAAGTAACAATGACTCCCGCAAAAGAAAACGTCGACGAGAAACCGACCGAATCGATTTTCCTTGATGCAAACGGCGAGGATATGTGGCTTATCGGAAATTATATCAACATAACGGACGATACGGCTAACGGCAATTGGTGGGGCTTCTTTACACCGTCCGATAAAAACGTTAAAGTTTCTTTCCCTGCAAATGCGGTGGAAGAAGGCGAGACGGTAAAAGTAGTTCTCTCCAAGAGATATAAAGCAAGCAATCTCTTCAAGATAACGGTAAAAATACTTGTCGGCGGGGCTGTCAATGTAACGACGTCCGCTTATGCGACGGCTGATTCTGCGGAGGTTGCGGGGTCGGTTCTGACTACAAAAGACACGGAAGTCGTATTGCTTGAAATCGATCCGCAAAAGGTGGCTGACGAAAATGGCTATGTCGATTCTTTCGTTATCAAGAGAGCGGGCGGCGCAGGTCAGTTGTTCTTCGATTACGTTGAACTTATTCCTGCCGATCCTATGTCGGAAGGTAAATATGTTGCGACGGGATATTTCGGAGGAGTTGCAAACGAAAATGTAAATTGGACGAAAAAACTCGAAAGCGTCAACGGTTGGAACGATAAAACCGAAGGCGTGAATATGTCTTATCCGATAAACATCGAAGCGGACAAAGACGCTAAAAACGGCTATGCCTTCAAGATGTATTTCCACAGTTGGTACGGCACTATGTCGTCTAACGCTATAATATTCAAAAGACCCGTTACGAAAGAAGAAGCGAAAGCGGGACTTGTGATAAGAATAAAGGCGCATTTGTCGCCTAACGGAGCGACTTACAATACCGAATTGGGAGGAATTCGCCTTCACGGACTCGATTCTACGGGTAAAGAGGGCGACGGATATATGATTCCCGCAACCATCACGCAGGATAAATTCGTTCTTCTTGCTTTAAGCGGCGACGAGGCGGAGAAACTTGCAAACAGCGACGGTAAAATTTACGGTATTCAGATAGGTTCGGCTGAACAGGTTAACGACGCTAACGCGAATTCTTTCTATCAGGCTTATAACGGCGACGGTCCTAACGGTTCTGTTGCATATATCGAAATAGACTATATAGAACTCAGAAAAGAAGTAACTATAACTTATTATAACGCGACCGAAAGCGGCGAAACGGAAACCGGCAAAGCATTAACGGGGCTCGGTTCTGAAACGCTTTATAAGAATCCTAAGGATGGCGCGACGAAAAAATTCTTCGGCTGGGTTAAAGGTAGCGACGCTTCTGCGATATCGTTCGATAACCTCTATGATTTTTCGAGCGATCTTGACGGAGACGTAAATCTTTACGGTTGGTGGATCGACGCGGCAACGGAGTTGAACGGTTATTACGGAGTTTATAAAACTGCCGACGGTAAAGAAGTTGTTATTTACTCGCAGGGCGTCGAACTTAAAGGGTATGCCGATTATGAAAATACGATTCTGTCTGACGACGGAAAACTTTACGTGAGGAGAAAAGTCGGGTCTGAGATTTTAGATCTTTCGGATAGTTCCGCGTTTACGAAATCCAAAGTGGTAGAGATAACTTTCTACGCTTTCGGAAAGAAAGTCGCGCTTAAAGCCTTTGGAGAGAACGACGCAATCAATTATACTTTCGCGCCCGACGGATACGCCTTTGATAAATGGACGACCGAGGCCGGCGAACAAGTAACGACCGCAAGCGAAACCGTCGTTGCGCTTTACGCCGTATGCACAAGAGTTGAAATTTCTGCGGACGAATATGCCGAATATTTAGGTAAGTACGTCAATCGCACAAACGGAGATTTGTTAGAACTCAAAGCCGATCACGTCGCAACCCTTACTTTGGCAGACGGAACGACAAAGAATATAACTTATTATCTGCTTGAAAACGGCGGATTTGCCTACATTGACGGAGAAACGGAAATTCCTTGCACGTTCAATGCAAACAGAGTGCTTGTTGCCGATACCGAATATGCAAGGCTCACTTCCTATACTGTGACGTTCTATGTCGACGGTACGGTTTATCTTACCGTTACGGTCAACAGCGGCGATTATAAGGTAAGCGCGCCCGAAACCGCTCCTGCAAAAGACGGATTCGAGTTCGTCGGTTGGTATACCGCGATGGGCGGCGAAGAAAAATACGACTTCGGCTCGCTCGTTTACAAAGATAGATCCTTGTATGCGTCGTTTAAGAAAGTTGAAAAACCGGATGACAGCGGCAAAGATAGCAGCGAAAGCAATATTGATAGCGGTAACGACGGCGGATGCTTTGGTTCCGTCAGCGGAATGAGCGGATTGTGCGCTTTGGCTTTTGTCGGAGTTGCGTTCGCAATATCGAAGAAAAAACAAAAAAAGGATTGAAAGAATGAAGAAAAATAGAATTTTTGCGACATTATTAACATCCGTAATGCTGACGGCTGCCCTTGCGGGCAGTCCGTCCGTTGCGAGTGCAGGCGTTTACGATAACACGCTTGTAACGGATCAGTCGATAAGCGGAAGTCTCAGAAGCGATTATTGGTGGACGCCGTCTGCAAACGCGGGCGTCGAATATGTTGACGGAGAGGGTATCGCTTTCACGTCGGAATCGAGAAGAGCAAGCCGTATGATAACCGTAAATAAAGCGTATAACTTCGGCGAGTACGGATTTGAGGAGTGCTTTACGGCTTATATGCGTTTAAAAGTAACTTCCGTTCCCGCGAACGAACGCTTCGGATTTGTATTCGGATTGTCCACTCAGATGCTTAATCCCGCGGCGGGCGGCGCAAATACGTCGTTTATGTATTTTACGACAGAGAACGGCGGATTGCAGATAGGGCTCAGCAATTACGCGGGAGCCGACAAGACTGAAACAGAAGTATTAACCGCTACGGAATTAACGGGAAAATTATCGGATATTGCAAACTATTTCCACGTTAAACTTAAAGTTATGGCAAGCGGCGCGGTGAGTATAACCGTTTCGCAAAACGGTAATAGCGTTTACGAGTATGAAAACGAAAACGCGGAATGCTTTACCGAAGGCAATCTAGGCTTTGCTCAGACCGAAGGCGGAACCAATGCTGTTATAAACGATATAAACATTGAAACGTATAAGGCGGAAAATCCCGCAAATACCAACATTCTGACTCATTTTGAAGGGAACGTCTTTAATCTGAACGAGTTTTATACTTCTAATTACCCTTATGCCGAAAGACAGAGTTATGTGAAACCCGAAAACGGCGGAATGGTATTCAAAAACACAAAGAAGGCTTTTCTTTCCACAAAACGCGAGTATTCAAATTTTGAAGCGGAAATCGAAATCGCCGACCTTGCGAGAGAAGCAAGTTATAAAGAAGATTCCACTTTCGATACGTCCATTTCGACGGGATTTACCGTATCGCTTGCAAAATCTTATTCGAGTTCAAAAGCCGAAGATAGTATTTTCAGCGTTAAATTTCAGCCGAAGGGCGGCGGAGCGGCAAGACAATCGGTAGCAACCGAAGCGGTTTTTTCTTTCGGAGGTGAAACCGTAGACCGTGTGACGTTGCCGAAGGAATTGCATCTTTGGAACAGCGAAGTTTCCGGCGGAGCGAACATAATGTTAAAAATTTCCTATATGGACGGAAACCTTAAAGTGTTCGTTAAATTTGCGGGCGGTTACAACTATCACGAGATTTTCTCCGGTATGGTTGACAATGCTTGCGAGGGATATTTGCAGATTATAAGCGACATTTCCGATATGACGGAGGGCGTGTGCGATAACTTTAAAATCGCAACTTTATCCGTTGTCAATAAAGACTATGATAAAAACATTATTTCGCTTATAAACAAGGATAATACTTCGTTGGTTTACGATTATCAATATACCGATACTTGGAGGAAAGAGGATTTGCCGTTCGGCGGTAAATAACAGGTGAATTTATGAATAAAAAAATACTGATCAGAGGCGTTTCTTTCTTATTGTCGGCGTCTGTTTTATTCGGTTTGTCGGCTTGCGGCAACGGCAATAACGGCGGTGGCGGAAATGGCGATATGGAAAGAATAAATGCCGAAAACAACAATTATGAAGCGGCAACAGTGTATCAGACCGAGGGAAATAATGCGATTTCGTTCGACGTTCTCGGCGGCGAAGAAGTTATGCCTATCGGCGTGTTTTACGGTCCTTACGGCACTTCTTCTTCCGTTTCCGAAAACGGAGTTGTAACTCCCGATTATCTTACCGACGAAATTTTTACTTTGCTTAAAGATAGCGGAGTAAACTATATAGGTCATTCGCAGGATCAATGGAGTACCTCGAAAAACAACGTTATCAAGGCTTTGTCGTTGTGTGAAGAATACGGATTAGGTTATTTCGTCAACGATGCGACTCTTGTCTCCGTCGAGACGGCAGAAGCAATGACGGAGAAAATAAAAGACTATATCGATTTGCCGAACGTTTTAGGCGTTCATATGCGTGACGAACCCACGTTGGCGGATTCCGAGCAATATAAGAAGGCGGTTGCCGCTTTCGGCGAAAGCGTTAAAGGTAAGAAGAAATACGCCTATATCAACTTGTTGCCGAGTTACACGAGCGGAACAGGTCTCGGCGGAACTCATTATAACTATATGTCGACTTACGCAAAAGACGTAAATTTGCCGTTCGTATCATACGACAATTACCCCTTCACAAAAAAAGATCAGGGTACGACGTCCGCCATACCGAACAGTTATTTCAACGATTTATCAACCGCTCGCAAGGTTGCCGATGAAAACGGTAAACCGTTCTGGGTTTACGTTCAGGCAGGCGGTCAATGGGAGCCGAAGATAGGCGTTGCAAGCGATCCTCTGTTCCCGAACGAAGGCGAAACTTTGTGGAACGTCAATACGTCTTTGGCATACGGCGCTACGTCGATTCAGTATTTCCCGTTTATACAGCCCGTACAATTTTCCGACGCAGGCGAGGACGGCAGGGATTATACGAGAAACGGTATGATAGGCGTTGCTGGAAACATCAACAGATGGTATTATTACGTTCAGAAGGCGAATAAGCAAATTGCCGCGATCGACCATATTCTTATGAAGTCCGTAAGCGAAGGCGTTATCGCCACGGGTTATTGGAAAGACAGAATATCTGCCGAGGATAAACCCGATTCAAATTCCGATTATTGGAGAGAACTTAAAGGCGTATCTTCAAGCGGACAAACAGGCGTTATCATCGGTTGCTTCGATTACAATTATACGGGCGATAAGAGTCACAGCGCGTTTTACGTCGTAAACGGTTCGTCCACGGAAAAACAAACCGTAACGCTTACGTTTGACAAGAAGTACGGCTTTGACTTTATTCAAAGAGCGGAAACGTTCGGCGTTGCAGGCAAAACGATTAAGATTACGCTTGAATGCGGCGAAGGCGTAATGCTTGCTATGAGATAAAAAAGAAACAAGAATACGAAACAAGAGAGATTACGGATAATAATGGACATAACAAGTATCGAGCAAAGAGTTTCTACAATGATTTCTCTGATAAAAGAGAAATGTATAGAAACGAGTATTCCTGTCGGAGATTTTCGCTATTTTACCGCCGATTATAAAAGCGGAAGCGAAGTGCCTTCTTTTACCGAAAAGAATTCGGTTACGTTCGGTAGAGAAGATTTTTGGGGCGGCAAACCCGATTCCCACGCGTGGTTTTACAAAAAAATAGCGATTCCCGCTCGTAAAAACGGTATCAGGTATGAATTATCCGTTAAAACAAACGTAAACGAAAAAGAATGGGACGCGTCAAACCCGCAGTTTATCGTGTATTTTGACAAATACCCTGTGCAGGGAGCAGACTTACACCATACGAGCGTGATGCTCCCCGATAAAAGCGAAGTTGACGCGCACGTTTACGCTTACACGGGAACAAATCTCAACAATCTTTGTCCGATTAAGTTTTACGCCGATATAATAGGCGTAGACGAAACTGCGGAAAAGTTGTATTACGACTTAGTAGTTCCTTATGACGTGATTTCTTATATTGATAAAAACTCGAAAGAATACGTCGATATTCTTAGATTTATCAATAACGCTTTAAATCTCGTCGATTGGCGGGATGAAATCAAGATGCGAAAATCTTTTGCCGTTGCGGACAAGTATTTTGCGGAAGAGTTTTACGGAAAATATTGCCGTAAAAGCGACGTTAAAGTTAAATGCGTCGGACATACGCATATAGATATCGGGTGGCTCTGGACTGTTCGGCAGACTCGCGAAAAGGCTCAAAGGTCGTTTTTCACGGTTCTCGAATATATGAAGAGGTTTCCCGAATACAAATTTATGTCGTCGCAAGCGCCGCTTTATCTCGCGGTGAAAGAGGAATCGCCTGAAAAATACAACGAAATAAAACAGAGAGTAAAAGAAGGACGTTGGGAAGTCGAAGGGGCAATGTGGGTAGAAGCCGATTGTAACCTTCCGTCGGGAGAATCGCTTATCCGTCAGATTCTTTACGGAAAGCGTTTCTTTAAAGACGAGTTCGGAGTCGAAAGCAAAACCTTATGGCTTCCCGACGTTTTCGGATACTCTGCGGCATTACCGCAGATATTGAATAAGAGCGGCGTCGATAGTTTCGTAACGAGCAAAATCAGCTGGAACGATACAAATATGATGCCGAACGATACGTTTATATGGAAAGGTATCGACGGCAGTGAAATATTTACTCATTTTATGACGGCGCAGGAAATGCGGTCGGGCGATAAAATAGAGAATTTTACGACTTATGTGGCTCACGGAACGGCGAGTTACGTTATGGGGTCGTGGCGTAGAAACCTGAACAAAGGGGAAGTAAACGACGCGATGATTACATACGGTTGGGGTGACGGCGGCGGAGGTCCTACGATAAGCGATATCGAAATGCTTAAACGTATGGAGTACGGAATTCCGAAATGTCCTACAACCGAGTTTTCAAATTCGACGGAATTTATATCCGATATAAAAGAACAGTCGAGAGGTCAACTCGGTAAATGGGTCGGCGAGTTGTATTTTGAATTTCATCGCGGAACTTATACCTCGCAATCCGAAATCAAAAAGAACAACAGAAAGTGCGAATTTGCTTTGCAAAACGCGGAATTGTTCTCAACTATCGCAAACAGGCTTTTAAAGTCGGTTTACCCGAAAGAAAAAATCGGAGAAATGTGGAAAACCGTTCTTACAAATCAATTCCACGATATCTTGCCGGGGTCGGCGATAAAAGAGGTTTACGAAACCGCGAACGCCGAAGATGAAGCGGTAAGAGAAGATTGCATAGATATAATCGCGCAGAGATTAAACGCGATTGCGGATAATATTGCGGGAGAGGATATCGTCGTATATAATCCCACGTCGTTTACCTGCGGAAGTACGATAACCGTCGACGGGGAAACTCGTTACGTTGAGAACGTTCCCGCAAAGGGCTATGCCGTGAGAACTCCCGTCCTCAAAGACGGTAGTATTTCCGTAAAAGACAGGGCTGTCGAAAATAAATATTTCATAATCGAGTTTAACGACGGTATGGAAATATCGAGAATTTACGATAAGCGTTGCGACAGGGAGATTCTTCCGAAAGGATCGCTTGCAAACAGACTTGTCGCTTACGAAGATTATCCTTGCTACTACGATGCATGGGAGTTGAGGAATTATTATTCTCAGAAAGCGTATCCGATAAATACTTATTCGCGCGTTGAAAAAATAGCAGACGGCGAAAGAAGCGGGTTTAAAATAATTCGTAAATTTGAAAATTCGGTAATAGAGCAAAAAATTTGGCTTTACGAGCATATCGACAGAATCGATTTTGAAACAAAACTCGATTGGCATACCGAACATACGCTTTTAAAGACTTATTTCCCGACGGACGTAAACACTGATAAAGCGACGTTCGATACTCAATTCGGTAATGTCGAACGCCCCGCGCATACCAACACGAGTTGGGATAAGGCAAAATTTGAAGTGTGCGGACATAAATTCGCAGATTTATCCGACAGCGGTTACGGTATATCCGTCCTCAGCGATTGTAAATACGGTTATTCGGTGGAAAACGGAGAAATAGGACTGACTCTTTTAAGATGTCCGACGTATCCCGATCCCGACTGCGATAAGGGCGTTCATAAATTCGTATATTCGTTATATCCGCATATCGGGGACGTCAGAAACAGCGCGGTATATACGCAGGCGTATTTGTTAAACAACCCTTTTATCTCAACCGCCACGAGCGGAAAAGGGAAATTGCCGAGCGAATTTTCTTTCATATCGTCCGACAAGTCAAACGTTATAATAGACACTGTAAAGAAAGCGGAAGATTCCGAAGATACGATTGTCAGATTGTTTGAATGTTCAAATAAAACCACCGACGTAAAGATTAAGTTGTCCTTACCCGTAAAGAAAGTCGTTTTATGCGACCTTATGGAAAACGAAACGGAATCCGTGCCTTTGTCGGACGGAATAATTGCGTTAAGAGTTAAACCTTTTGAGATAATAACGCTGAAATTATGCGTTTAATTAAACATAGGGATTCCATTCGTTATCACTAATTACCGAAAAGGCGTCTTTTCCGCCATTTTTCGCGACCGTTCGGGCGCAGTACGTCAAGTACAGCAACCCTCACGCTCGCAAAAAATCATCAAAAAATGCGCTCTTTTCGGTGCGAAGCATTTTTGCGGATGAGAAACCGACCGCAACGCGGCTCGTTTAGACAAGGCAAACGCCCGAAGTTGTACTGGACGTACTACGAGCGGCGTTTAACGCCGCATAAATCGGTTTATCACCGCAAAAATAGTTAGTGATGACGAATGGAATCCCTAAAGGAATATTATATGAAAAAATTGCATTTGATTTGCAACGCGCATATAGATCCTGTGTGGCAATGGTCGTGGGATGAAGGTCTTTCCGCGGCTATTTCCACATTTAAGAGCGCGGCGGATCTTGCCGACGAATTCGATTATATTTTTTGTCATAACGAATCGCTCTTATATGAGGAAATAGAAGATAAAGCCCCTGCTTTGTTTGAAAGAATAGTTAAACTCGTTAAGCAAGGGAAATGGGTTATAACGGGCGGATGGTATCTTCAACCCGATTGTATGCTTCCTTCGGGAGAAAGTATAATCAGACAAATAGAAGTCGGGAATGATTATTTTTATAAAAAATTCGGAGTAAAACCCACCGTTGCGACCAACTATGATTCTTTCGGATATAGCATAGGTTTAGTTCAGATTCTGAAAAAGTGCGGATATGAAGGGATGCTCGTGTGCAGACCTAACGCGCAAAGACAGTTTAAGTTTCCTTCGAGGTTTTTTGATTGGATTGCCCCCGACGGTAGTAAAATAATCGTTTCTAACAGCGAATCATATAGTTCGTTTCTCGGTAAAGCCGTCGATAAAGTTAAGAGATATGTGTTGGGAATAACCGACGGAATGCTTGGATCTGCTTCCGACGGAAAAACGAAAAAGGAAATCGAGGACGTAGATTACGTTTTATGGGGAGTCGGCAATCACGGCGGCGGACCTTCGAGAAAAGACCTTCAAGATATAAAAGAACTAAAAATAGACGATATAGAAATTTGTCATTCGACGCCCGAAAGACTTTTTGCCGATAAAGTGCGAGTCGGCGGAGAAGTGAGAACGTCGCTCGTTCCTTGTATGCCGGGATGCTATTCGACAATGGCGAAATTGAAAAGGGCGCACAGAGAAACGGAAAATCTGTTTTATTCGACCGAGAAAATTCTTTCGGTTGCGAAACTTGCAGGTTATAAACCCGATCTTGCGAATTGGTTATACGCGGAAAAGAAACTTTTACTTGCCGAGTTTCACGATATTTTGCCGGGAACGACAGTCGCCGACGGCGAACAGGAAGGCTTGGAATTGCTTTTGTCGGCAAAAAAAGTGGCAAAAGATTATCGGTCTAAGGCTTTTTTATATCTCGTTATGGGCGAAAAACCTGCGGAAGTCGGAGAATATCCGATTTTTGTGTTTAACTATATGCCTTATGAGGTAAGAACTCAGATCGAAGCCGAATTTTCGCTCGCAGATCAGAATTGGAGCGAAGAATTTTGTTACAGTCCGCGAGTGTTTACCGAGAACGGCGAAGAGATCGAGTGTCAACAGATAAAAGAAGCGTCCACGCTTAATCTTGATTGGCGAAAAAGAATAGTATTTACGGCTACGCTTAAACCGCTTGGTATAACCCGTTTTTCGGTCAGAACCGAAAGAACTCCGATTTTAAAGAAAAAGCAGGAAAATCGTTCTATCGAAGAGTTGTTGGTCGGTAAAGATTTAACTTCGCCCGTATCGTTCGAGAGTTTTGACGATACCGCGGATCCTTGGGGAATGAGTGACGAGGAACTGATCGAATTAGGGAAAAATCCTGTTCCGTTTGAGATGATGTTGAGTAAGGAAACCGCAAGTTTTTGCGGCTTTAAAGGAGAAATCGAGCCTGTTCATACGATAGAGGACGGGAAAATACTTACTTCTGTGGAAGCCGCCTATAAATCAGGTAAAACGAACGCTCTTGCTCGATATATTATTTATAAAAACGAAAGTTTCGTGGATATTCACGTTACCGTTGAATATAACGATAAAAATAAACTGATAAGATTGAAAATTCCTGCTCCTGTCGGTAAAGTTATAGGCGACGGACCGTATGTTGTCGAAGAAAAGATGACTAAAAGAGAAATCGCTTTTCAAAAATGGGTTGGAGTTAAAAACGATAACGGAAACGTATTCTCCGTCATTAACGACGGCGTTTATGGCGGTAAGTTTGAAAACGGCTATATATACATAACGTTGCTTCGCGGGGCTGGATATTGTTTTCATCCTATTCCCGACAGAGAACTTTATCCTAAGGACAGATATCTGCCGAGAATAGAAAACGGAAGATACGAGTACAAATTCAGAATATATTGCGGAAACGTAAAATCGGTTTGCGAAGAAGCCGAACTGTTTAATCAACAACCGTATGCCTTGAACGTATTTCCGATAGGCGGCGGGGCAAAACGCTCTGAAATAAAAACAGATAGTCCCGTAGTTATGCCTATGATAAGGATAAAAGATAACGGCTATGAAATGAGATCGTTTAACCCGTCCGAAAGCGAGGAAAAATTTACGCTTCATATAGACGGAAAAGAGAAAAGCGTTTCCATAAAGCCGTATGCAATCGCAACAATAGGATATAATGACGGCGTTATATCGGAAAGCGATGATTTGTTGTAAAAAGCAAACGCCTTTGGTTGGTTTAAATTATTAAGGAAAAAAGTATGGATAAAATTTCATTATATATCAAAGATAATTGGGTAAAGACATTTCACCCCGCAAAAGATTTAACGGGTAACGTAAAAATAAATCATCCGTATGTATCTCCGTGCGCGACGGATTTTTACACGGAAATGTTTTATTGGGATACTTATTTTATAAACATAGGTCTTATGCTCGACGGCTATTCGGAGCAGGCGAAAAACAATATCGACAATATTTCGAGGTTTATAAACGAACTTGGTTTTATGCCCAATGCAAACTATATTTTAGACAGATCTCAGCCGCCGTTTTTTACTCGTATGGTTTACGATTATTATAAAAAGACGGGCTATAAGTCGATTATCGGGGATTATATCGGAACAATACTAAAAGAATACGAGTTTTGGCAGACAAAGCGTAAAAACCCGCTCGGCTTAAATTCTTACGGAACGCACGGCAGTGAAGCGGAGATTATGCAAAATTATAACTGTCATCACGGAAGAGTGTTGGAAAACGGAGAAACTACGGAGGAAAAACTGCAAATCGGACGTGATATTATGGCAATAGCCGAAAGCGGACTCGATTTCAATATGCGTTTTAAAACGCCGAAAAGCCGTATTGCCGCGCATGAGTTTTCTCATCTAGACTTAGACTGTATCTTATATGATATGGAAATAAAAACCGCCGAAATGCTTAAAATTATCGGACGAGAAAACGAAGCGGAAACGTTTGAAAAAAATGCGACAATCAGAAAAGGTTTAATGGATAAATACTACCTGACAAAAGAAGGCATTTATCTCGATTACAATATGAAAACGGGCGGGCATTCAGAAATATTATCGGCTATATCGCTTTATCCGTATGCGTTCGGGGTATCGTCGGATAAGGACGGAGCGTTAAAAGTATTAAAGCGTCTTGAACTTCAATACGGGTTATCCGCTTGCGAATATCGCGATGACGACGTATTTTATCAGTGGGACTATCCTTGTATGTGGCCTGCGGCAACGTGTCTTGCATATATGGGGTTAAAGCGTATCGGACTTTTGGGCGATGCTTTGCGAATTGCGGACAAATACGTTTCCGTAGTAAGGAATATTTTTGAAGAAACGGGCAGACTGTGGGAAAAATATGACGCCTTAACAGGTAAAATCGCTGTTACGAGTGAATATGCCACAATGCCTATGATGGGTTGGACTGCGGCTGTTTATAGATATTTCGTAGAAAACGCAAGAGTATAGATTTAAAGAACTGTTGTAGAGATAGTAGATTGTTGGAAATTTGTAAAAATATAAGAAGTGTGGTGGTGCGAGAACAATCGCAGGAAAAGCCTACAAACAACAAGAAACGTATAGTTTCGGTTGTTTGTAGGCTTTTTTATTATAAAAATTTTTTTTCAATGCGCAAAGTTTTTGCGTATTGGTGGTTTACACTTAAGACACAAAGATGCGAGGAGGTGAAGATCGGTTGACGGCGGGCGAAAGACGCAGGGCTATTATTAGAGATTTGAGTGTAAGACGGCATGAAAAAATTGGCAATCTTGCATTTCAATATCATGTTAGTCGTCGCACAATAGAATATGATGTCTATTGGCTTTCGCTCGAGTACCCGATTTACACCACAAAAGGAACAGGCGGAGGCGTTCACGTTATTGATGGAGCAAAAATAGATTTACGTGAAAGATTGAGCCCCGAGCAATATGAGTTACTTTTAAGATTATCATTAAGTTTAACCGGGAAAGACTTAATTATAATGAAAAGCATCTTAGAAAAATTCTATAAAGGAGGGGTAGCGAAATGAAGAACAGAGAACCTGCGTTTTTGAGGAACGCTCATAACGTTTACAGAACTCGTTTGTATATCGTTAAGCAAGAACTGAAAATTCG
Organism: bacterium; assembly: GCA_963660735.1. Classification (GTDB taxonomy): domain Bacteria; phylum Bacillota; class Clostridia; order Christensenellales; family Borkfalkiaceae; genus UBA10281. The sequence continues at coordinate 6,796 of CAVLAV010000007.1, read as the reverse complement.
GGCGGACGAACGGGATGATACTCAGTTGTTCAGTAAGGATACGTTTTATTTCCGAACGACTAAAAGAGATGCGGAATATAATTCGGTATTTGCTAAACGTGAGTATTTAAACGGCAAAAGGCTTCCGACTACTATGTATACGCGAAAGTATATATGGTAATCGGCAGATAACGGCGTAATCAGACGTAAACCAAATAAATCGGCTCGTTTTCGAGGTTGTAGCCGATAAAAACCTCAATCGAACCCGCCTCAAAACCGTCTTTTCCGCGCTTTAAGGCAAATGCGAACTCGTAGTATTTGTATACAACATCGGTCGCCTTTACCATAAATCATCGGAAAATGCGGTTTTGAGGTTGCCCTATATATTAAGTCGACGATACCGCAAATTTTCAGGCGGAGCTTACGTTTAAGGCAAGGCGTTTCCACGGGGTAGTATACAAATACAAGCCGTGGAAAGAACGAAGAATTAAGCGTAAGATACGCCTGAAAATCGGGTTTGCTTGAAGTTTTTATCGGCTTCAGTAAGAGCGGCCGCTCACCAAAGGAAAAGCCAACGGAACGGAATGTTACCGATATATATAAACGCGTCTGTTTTACATAAATTACAATTTAATAATGCGGAAATCGAGGCGTCCGGAGAGGATAAGCGTAGAATAAACCGCAAAACGCTGGGCTAACGGTGATACGGGTAAATATTTAAAAGAGGTAAAAATATGGCAGAAGGTAATAACACCGAGCGCAGATGGAGCGTTCCTTCCAAGCGCGCTAAGAGTTACGCGGAAGAAAGGAAAGAGAAAGTCCACAAGCACGGACAAAAAGAAGGTAAAGAATTGACACAATACGAAGCAGGATTGAGATCTGGCTACTTGCAGGCACAATCGGACTCCGCCGGTCTGTACAAGTACAAAAAGGCTCTTGCGGAGGGTAAATCCAAGGCAGAGGCAATTAAAATTTCAAGACAAAAAGGCAAAGGAAAAAATAAATAAAGAGGTAAAAGAAATGGAAGAAAAGAAAATTCAAGGCAAAATCAGGGAAAAGGCAGAAGTCAAACCCGAAGAAAAGAAAATTAAAGTCGAAAGAGAAACCTATACGAAGGACGATAAAACTTATTTTTCGTACTTCATAAAAGGCGTAATCCGTGGCAGAGAAGTTCGCATTGCGGTTGTGCCGCCCGATAACGGCGGGTTCAGGGTGTTGGATATCGTGTTCGATAACGCAATGTCCGCAGATCTCGTGTTGAAACCTTACGAAATTAAGGACGACAGAGGTCACGTTTTAAAAGGTAACACTTACGCCGTTGTGTCGGTTGACGAGGACGGAATCGATTACGAGTGCGCTATAAAACCGTTCCGTAAGTCCGATCAGTCGCTTATGAATATGCTTTTGAGGTAAGGCTATGAATGGCGAGAAAAAGACGGTCAACCGTGATACGGTGAAGTGGATAGTCGAAGCCGTGTTGTTACTTTTGCTTGCGGTCGGTATGTGCGCGATTGCGTACAACACGAAGGATGTTGAGCGGATAAAAACTCTCGGGAGTTCTTCGTATGCGGTGGGCGTTATAGACGACGAAGGTAAAATCGATACGGAAACCAAAACGGCGATACATACCAAAAATCTTTATCCGTTAAACGCGGTTAAAATCGAGATGGATAAAGGCGCAAACGTGACTTACACGTTGTTCTTTTACGGCTCGGATAAAGAGTTGATGTCAAAGACAAATGCTCAATCATCGACTTATAGAGGCACTTTTCCCGAGGAGGCTAAGTATTTTCGGGTAATGATAACCCCTACTGCCGACGAGGACGGAATTGTCAAAGGTAACGAACTTTCTAGCCGAGCGGGATTTGAACCTCATTAAGTTTTAACGGCGCAAAATTTGTAAAATCGGCGTTAAACTCACTTATAATACGGCAAGTATTATCGCGTTCGTTTGCCTTGATTTTTCTAAATTTATCGCCGTTAAAATGCGTAGCACCTTAAAGCCGTATTTTTTAGGCGGTTGTGACGAAGGTTTGCGCAGACGTACTGTATGTACTTCAAGCAAAGATTTGCCGCAACAGGCAAAAAAGACGGCTTTAAGGCTTGATGGGGTTCGAATCTCGCTCGGCTAAATGCGAAACTCGTTACCGTTACTTATAAAAACAAATAAAAATAACAAAACGGGAAGCCTGCTTCACTTTTTGGGTGGTCGGCTTCCCTAAAACAAAGGAGAAAAAATGAAGAAAAAAAATAAAATCATATCAATAATTTTAAGCGGAACGTTTGCTATGGCGGCGATCGGTTTAGGCGTAGGCATAGGCTTGAAAAAGCCCGATAAAAATCCGACTGCGGACGTTGTTGTGCCGAAAGAAGATATCGTTTCGGATAACGAAGGCAACAAAATGAACGACGGGGTTTTCCATAAACTTCCGACGGCAATGCTTATCTCGCAAACGCCCGAAAAGACGGAAATGTCCGACGATATGAAAACGTCGGTGAATGTCGTTGCGACTATCACACCCGACGACGCGGCGAATAAAGCCGTCGATTGGTCTGTTGCTTTTGTAAATGCATCCTCGGCTTGGGCAAATGGCAAGACTGCAACGGACTATATCACGGCAGAACCTACAACCGACGGCGCATTAACTGCCGCGATTACTTGCAAGGAAGCTTTCGGCGAACAGATAAAAATAACCGTAACTTCGAGAGATAATCCCGAGGCTTCGGCTTCCTGCACGGTGGATTATAAACAGCAGTTCGAGGGGTATATATTCTCGGCTTCGCAGACGGGCAAAACGCCAACGTTAGACAATTCGACGAAAAAAGGTAAGATTTACGCGGACTTTAACAACGCCGATCAGTTAAAAATCACTTATACTTACAAGAAATCATCGGTATACACGGTCGCATTGAACGATTCCGAAATAGCCGCGCCTACGACTATGGACGTCGTGATAGAAAACAACTCCTTGAAAACGGCTATGAACGCTGTGAAATCGGGCAGCGGCGACGCGTTAAATGTTACGGCGGCAAACAAGATTTTCGCGTTGAACTTATTTAATAGCAAACTTGCGGAAGGTTTAACGCCCACGCAATCGAACTCTATCATTTCCGCCTTAACTGCAACGGTGAATACGTCGCCTATATCGTTCAGCATTAAGGACGGCGCAGGCAATGTTCTTGGGAAATTTGAGATTGAAATCGACACTTCGGCTTTAAGCGGACAGAAGAAGGTTGAAAAGATTGTTCTCGATCAGACCGAACTTGTATTCGGCGGGAATAATTAACCGAGGCGGCTATGAACTTTTTGAAGAAAGTTCTGACGATTTTCGTAGCGGTTTTGCTTGTTCTTTTCGCTTTGTCCGTAGTGATAAAACACAACCCAAGCGATTCGGGGAAAGAAAGCGTGAGCGAAAGCGAGCAGTATTCCGAAAGTAAGACGGCAGGCGGTGAAACCGGTCCTGAAAAAGAATCTGAAAAAGGCTCTGAGAAAGAATCGGAATTGGTTTCCTCTCCGTCCGAAAGCGGAATAAAGCCGACGAAGAAAGTCGAAAAAATCGTCTTAAACGAAACGGAGATCATTTTTTAAAGGAGTTGAAATGAATAACAAAAATAATATAAAATATGCCGTTAATCGACTTATAGCCTTACTTTTTATTGTTGTTTTTGCATTTGCGGGAATGGCTTCCTGCGGGGAAACGGCAGAAAACGAGGAAAAGTCGGTTATGGCACTTACGAACGTTACGGATAACGGTGTAAGCCTTACTATATCCGAACTTGCGGCAACGGAAAACAGTTCGGCGCTCGCGTCGTATATAATTTCCGCGACTGTTGAGCCTGCGGACGCGAGCAACGTCACCCTCGATTGGAATTTGAAATGGGCGTCGGACGCGAAGTTAAAATCGGAAGATATAAGCAAATATCTGACGGTTACAAAGTTCGGCAACACGGATAAATCCGTATACATAAATTGCTTCGCGGCATTTCGCGACAGTAAGGCGATTTTAACCGCAACTGCGAGGGGTACGGACATTAAAGGAACTTGCGATATTCTTTTCGTCGGCAAGGCAACGAGTATGGACATATCCACAAAAGCAATCAAAAAAACGTCAACCGAGCGCGGCGAGTATTACGAAGTCTATCCGAAAAGGACATTTACGTTCGATATCGCTCTGTCTAATGTTTTCAACAGCGTGCAAGATCCCGAGTATGTTATAACCACAGGCGGCGAGGGCGAAGTTTATTTCGGTACGGAATACGCGTCCGCCGATACGACGAACTTCGGAGATTTCGAGAAAATCGCCCTGAACGATTTGGCGAGCAAGTTTATAACTTCCGCAACGATTACAGATAACACCTTGACCATAAAGACGGGCGATATGAAACTCGAAGATTTTTACGAAAGCAGCGTTTCAGACGGCTATGGAACAACATATTACAAACACTATGTTTACGAGGATGAATTCGATCTTATAGCCGATAACGATTTCAAAGCGAAGTCCAAAGAAAATATAACGCTCATAAAATCGGCGTACTTCTATGTGAACGTGAAAGATAAAACGAGCGGGCTTGAAAAGAAGATAAAACTCTTTTTTGTTGACGCGCCCGCGGCGAAGTTGAACGTTACGTCGGATCTGACTTCGACCACTACTGCCGAACGCGGTGAATTTTACACGCTCGAACCGAAGAAAACGTATACTTTCGATATTGTCACGGAAAATATTGAGTCGCCCGTTCTGACGGCAAAGGTCGGCGGAAGCGGTAGCGTATACTTCGGAACAGAAGTTGCTTCGTCTGAACTTACTTCGTTCAGCGATATTGCGAAAAAGCAAATAAGTACAATTGCGGATAAATTCATTACTTCGGCGAAGATTGAAAATGGAAAACTCATAATAACCACGGGAGATAAAGCGCTCGAAGATTATTACGCAACAAGCAGTTCGGACGGATATTCCACAACATACACCGACCGATATGTATTTTACGATGAGTTTGGTACGACTTTTGGGACGGATTACGAAGCGAAGTCTACGGAAAATCAGACTCTTATAAAGTCCTGCTACTTCTCCGTCCGCATTTACGATTCTTCCTCGCGGGCAAGCAAAACCATAAGATTTTTTATGTGAGGTGAGCCATGAAAAATAGCACAATAAAAATCATTACTTACGTCATCATAATATTAGTCGCGGTGCTTGCGATAGGGTTCGCGGTTTTCATCACGAACGGTTTTACCGAAAAGCCGAAAAGTTTTTACGTCGATGTAAACGGCGATAAAGTCGCTTCGTCTGCAAGCGGGTATTTGCTCGAAAAGGACAAGCCTTTGAAATGTAAAGTCAAATTTTTATCTTCGGATAAAAAGGGTTACAGCGTGCAGATTTTGTCTGCGAAAAGCGATTTTACATATTTCGTTGACGGCAAAAAGAACGCGTTTACAGGCGAAGAGGATTTTACGGATTGTTTCGTTATAACAAAGACGGGAGAAGATTTTACCGTCGAAACGGTCGGAAATCTCATTGCGGTTTTGCAAAGCAAGAACCCCGATACAAAGGTAAACTACGACAGAAAAGCCGTACCGGACGAGGATTTATTTACGCTCGTAATAACCGCCGAATCCGACAAAGCCACGATTAAAATCGGGTTCAGAGTTCCGAATCCCGAAGCGGAGATTGTAATATCTCCCGCAAGGCTCGTTATTTGAAAGAGATTTTAAATCGAATAGCCGTTTTAATTGTTACGCTCTGCGTTTTCCTTACGGGAGCGCAGAGTTTTTCGGCTGTGGCTGCCGAAGATGAAAATGAGAAAACGGCTTCGGGCGTACTCGAAGATCTGAGCAAAGACGCTTCTTTCAATGTTGCGAACTATCCGTCTGCGGCGAAAAATTATTCGTTACAAATAATTCAACTTGCCGAAAGCACGGATAAAGAATTGTTTGTTTACGTCTACCAACCGAGCGGAGATAAAGTCAAGGCTTCGTCTATAAATATATCCACCACGATAAATGATGACATAAGTTTCTTCAACTATTCGCTCGAACTTTTAAACTTCGAGGGAACGTTGTTTAAGTATAAAGTGACGAACTTCGAGGTAAAAAAAGACCCCGTAAGGTATTACGCGATAAGTTCTATTTACCGTCCTTTCGATGCAGGCATTGGAGATAAGAAGTCTGGCAATAACACGATTAACGAGGTAAATTACGCTATCAACAGGCAGTATTGCTTCGGCGAAATAAACGGCAAACCCTATGTAAGTTGCGTGGATATTGAGACTATTGTTATCACGGATAAATTCGTCGGCTTTGTGCGATATAAAGACGGTTTCAAACTTTATGTCGGGTCGTGCGATAGCCATTTCGTAGCGTTCAACACAGACAAGCCTATCGACAAACTTTTAGAAGCGGACGTGTATTACACTTCTCAGTCGTATTCATGGATGTTCGCGTTAGGTGTTGGACAAAGTGAAACGTTCGGAGATAAAAAGGACAATTACGCATATCTCAAATACACGGATAAGGTCGAACACACAGGCGACGGATTTTTCGCGGGAACGTACAAATGGGATAGAATACAAACCGTAGACGACTTCATAAAAGGTGAAAACCGAGAGGACGTTTACCATGGCGCTGTTCTGGACGTGAAAGTTTCAAGCAAACTCACCGACGAAGCCTTGAACGAACTCAAAGGCAAAAAGTGGGTGTTACGTTTTGTGGAAACGGCATATTCGCTTTCGGGTGGAGCGAACGGCTCAACCTCTACAAAATCTACACTTATAGGCAACGTTACGATTTTGCGGTTAAAGTTTGAAACGGACGGCGTAACTT